>JALJPK010000001.1 GCA_022968985.1 Pseudomonadales bacterium
GTAGCTATATAGTCACTTATCAAGCAACCGACGGTTCATCAAATGTTGCAAATACAATAACCCGTACTGTAAATGTGGTGGATACACAAAAACCTGAACTTACTTTAAGTGGCGAGTCTGAAATTAGTTTAGAAGTTCACAGTAACTACACCGAACAAGGTGCGGCAGTTACCGATAATTATGATTCAGATTTACAAGCTGTGATTACAAGTGATTTAGAAATCGATGTATTAGGT
The DNA here is from genome assembly GCA_022968985.1 of Pseudomonadales bacterium. Lineage (GTDB taxonomy): Bacteria > Pseudomonadota > Gammaproteobacteria > Pseudomonadales > Natronospirillaceae > Marinicellulosiphila. The sequence goes on from JALJPK010000001.1 coordinate 237, forward strand.
AGCTATATAGTCACTTATCAAGCAACCGACGGTTCATCAAATGTTGCAAATACAATAACCCGTACTGTAAATGTGATGGATACAACTTTACCCATAATTATATTACATGGTGAATCTGAGATTACCTTAGAAGTGTTTGACGTTTATACAGAGCAAGGCGCAGAAGTATCAGACAATTACGATTCAGATTTACAAGTTGTAATTACAAGTGATTTCGATATAAATGTAGTAGGTAATTACACAGTCACTTATCAAAGCATTGATCTTTCATCAAATGCAGCAAACATAACCCGCACTATTAATGTGGTTGACAGACAAATTCCTGGACTTACTTTAAACGGTGAATCTGAAATTACCTTAGAAGTGCACAGTGCGTATACAGAACAAGGCGCAGCGGTTACCGATAATTACGATACCAACTTACAAGCAGTGATCAACAGTGATTTGGATATCAGTGTATTAGGTAATTACACGGTCACTTATGAATCTACTGATTCTTCATCAAATGTTGCAAATTCAATAAGCCGTACAGTGAATATTGTTGACACCACCGCACCAGAATTAAGCTTAATCGGCGAATCAGAGATTACGATATTTGAAGGTGATAGTTACCAAGAATTAGGCGCTTTGGTGTCCGATAATTACGATACAGGATTAAACATTCAAATTAGTGACAACATCAGCAACCAAAGTGCTGGTATTTATAGCGTCACCTATCAAGTTACAGACGGTGTGGGTAATCAAAACAGTATCACTCGTATTGTTAATGTGATTGAGGATTTGCCGCCACAAATCAGCTTAAATGGCGAAGTGTATATTGAGCTTTACGCAGGTGACAGTTATACAGAGTTAAATGCAAGCGCCATGGATGATAAAGACGGTGAGTTGATGATTAACTTAGTAAGCGACTTAAACAATCAAGTGCCCGGGCAATACGAACTGACTTATTCTGTTACCGACAGCAATAATCAAACAGTGGCTGTGACAAGGTGGGTAACCGTTTTATCCACAGAGTTTATCACCACATGGCAAACCGACAATGAAGGCGTGAGTGAGAATAACCAGATACGCTTAGAAATTAATTCTGATTTTACTTATGACTTTAATGTGGACTGGGGAGATGGGCAAAACAATAGTAATGTAACCAGTGAAATTACCCACACTTACAGCCAAGCAGGGGAGTATCAAGTCATTATCAGCGGCACTTACCCGCAGATTTATTTTGCTAGTGACTCAGCTTTAAATTCCGATTCAAGAAAATTATTGTCAGTGGATCATTGGGGTAATAATCATTGGTTGTCTATGCATCAAGCTTTTTATTATGCAGAAAGAATGGCGATCAATGCCAGTGACAACCCTGATTTATCATCGGTGACGGATATGTCTGAAATGTTTAGTGGTGCCAGCCGTTTTAATCAAGACATAAACAGTTGGGATGTATCATCGGTAACGGATATGTCTGAAATATTTAAAGACGCCATCAGTTTTAATCAAGCCTTAAGCGGTTGGGATGTTTCATCGGTAACGGATATGAAAGGTATGTTTGATCATGCCAGCAGTTTTAACCAAGACTTAAGCGGTTGGGAGCTGTCAAAGGTGATTGATATGAGTTCTATGTTTTATTATGCCACCAGCTTTAACGAAAACTTAAGCGGTTGGGATCTGTTTTCGGTGAAGAATATGTATGGTATGTTTTGGAATGCCAACAGTTTTAATCAAGACTTAAGCAGTTGGAGTCCGGCATCGGTGACGAATATGAATCGGATGTTTTTCTATGCCCGCAGTTTTAACGAAGACGTAAGTAGTTGGAATGTATCATCGGTGAAGGATATGGGTGAAATGTTTCTTTTTGCCGACAGTTTTAACCAAAACTTAAGCAGTTGGAATGTATCATCAGTGACCAGTATGTATAAAATGTTTGGTTATGCCAGCAGTTTTAACCAGGACATAAGCCTTTGGAATGTATCATCGGTGAAGAGTATGCGTTCTATGTTTTATCGTGCCAGCGATTTTAACCAAGACCTAAGCAAATGGCAGGTGTCCTCGGTGACAACTATGTCTTCTATGTTTTTTAACGCCACTAGCTTTAACCAAGGCTTAAGTTTATGGAATGTTTCTTCCGTTATCTACATGGGTGGAGCAGGAAACTACGACGGCATGTTCCAAGGCGCCACCAGCTTTGATCAAGACCTAAGCTCGTGGGATATTTCCAGTGTGACTCATATGGGTAAAATGTTTAAAGATGTCACTCTTTCAACCGAAAACTACGATGCTTTATTAATCTCATGGAGTAATAAAATACCAAAACAAAACGTGGAATTTGATGGAGGTGAAAGCACATATACACCGAACTCATTAGCACAAACCGCCCGTACTTATTTGGTGGATACTATGGGTTGGACAATTACAGACGGTGGTGCAGTTCAACCTGATTAAAACCGTAATTGGTTTAATAAATTTAAAAAACTATAAAATAAAAATAAGTTGAAACCTTTAAATACATAGTGTTTAGAGGTTTTTTTTTGCTTTTTAATTTGTGATTAAACGTTGTGCTAGTATTATTTTATAACTGTGAGTTTTTAAGGTTTGATATTTATCTTGTTTAGTTAAGGTTGAAAATCTAAATCTAAATCTAAATCTAAATCTAAATCTAAATCTAATCGAATAATCTGGTTTGTCTTTTATAAAAAACAGCAATAAAAACCAGATGAATAAAATCCAAGCAATCAACGGCTGGTAATCTTAGGTTTACGAACTGCAAACTAAAACTATACCTAAAACTAAAGCTACAAATAATAAATCACCTAACATTAAATTCCTTTAAATTATGTGTAGAATCTCCCAAAACCAAGCCTTTAAAATCATAAGAAACCCTTGTTAATACCCTAACCAATCAACCTTAAATAAGCCCAAAAAAATTCCCACAAAACCAATCAGCCCTGTGCTACCATCGCCGCCAAATCACCCCATCTTTTTTTTAAGGATAAAAATATGAAACAGCTAATTACATCTGCTCTTTTAATCTCTTCCATGCTCTATTTAACTGCCTGTGATAGCGGTGGTAATAATCCACCCACTGATGACAATACAGCTGCTCAAACTAATACACTTACCCAAGTAGAGAGCGCAGATACTCAAGCGCCTGTGATTACATTAACCGGAGATGAGGCTGTATCCATTGCACAAAACAGTAACTACACCGAACAAGGTGCCACTGCATTTGATGATGTTGATGGTAACGTAACTGTTGAAACTACAGGTACTGTCGACAGTAGTATCATCGGTCAATACAGTATTATTTACAGTGCAATCGACACGGCAGGTAATGAGTCGACTTTAACGCGCAGCATTAATGTATTAGATAAAACCGCGCCGGTGATTACTTTAAACGGTGAGGTGAATATATCCATTGCACAAAATACAACTTACACCGATCAAGGTGCAACCGCATTCGATGCTTTTGACGGTAACGTATCTGTAACAACAAGTGGTGATGTCGACAGCAGTACAATCGGTAATTACAGTATTGTGTATCAAGCAACTGACAACTCAGGCAATAATACAACTTTAACCCGAGTCATTAATGTATTAGATAAAACCGAACCTGTTATTACTTTAAACGGTGAGTCTGATATCACGCTAATTCAAGGTCATAGTTACCTAGAGTTAGGCGCCAGTGCTATGGATAATTATGACACAAGCATTACTGTTTCGCTTACTGGTGAGATTGACAGCAGTGTTATAGGTATTCAACAAATCATTTACAGCGCAACCGATGTTGCAGGTAATCAGTCAACATTGTCGCGTTTTATTACTGTGTTAGACAATACCGCGCCTGTTATTAGTCTAAACGGCGCAACACAAATTTCTATTCCACAAAACACTATTTATACAGAGCAAGGTGCGACGGCTTTGGATAATGTTGACGGCAATATTATCCCGTCACTTTCAGGTTTGGTGGATACCAGTGCAATTGGTACTTACAGCATTGTGTACAGCGCAACTGACAGCGCAGGTAATACAGCAACACTTTCGCGTAGTATTACAGTGTTGGATAAAACCGCACCAGTGATTACTATCATCGGTTTATCCAATGTAAGCATTACTCAAAATTTCAGTTACCAAGAATTAGGTGCAACCGCTGTGGATGATTACGATGGCAGTATTACTCCAGTAATTACAGGTACGGTGGACACTTCAATAATTGGTCATTATACGGTGTTGTATAGCGCAACCGATTCAGCAGGTAACCAAGCCTTGGTTTATCGCAGTATTGAAGTGGTAAAAGCAGCAGATACTTTAAAGCCTGAGATTAATTTAAATGGTGTTGCCGAGATTTATTTAGAAGTAGGGGATACTTATAATGAGTTAGGTGCCACTGTAATCGACGAAGTTGATGGTGAAATAGATGTTGTAATTACTGGACAGGTAAATAACCAGGTAGTAGACAGCTATACCTTAACTTACTCTGCCGCGGATGAAGCGGGTAATCAGTCTGTTGAAAAAACTCGAATTGTTTATGTTGTTGATAGCAGCGCACCTGTATTAACTTTAAATGGTGAGTCTGAAATTACGTTGGAAGTGAATACTCTGTATCAAGAAAAAGGCGCCACGGTGATGGATAATTACAGTGTTATTGTCCATGTGGTGATTGAAATGGATTTAGATAATACAACATTAGGTCAATACATTGTGACGTATCAAGCCAGTGACGAAGCGGGTAATGCAGCTAATGAAGTAACACGTATTGTTAATGTTGTGGATGAAACGGAACCTCAATTAGTTTTAATAGGTGAGTCCAGTGTGAGTTTGTTTGTTGGCGAAGTGTATTTCGAATTAGGTGCGACAGTTACCGATAACTACGATAGTTCATTACAAATCGATGTTCTTGGTAGTGTCGACAGCCAAATAAAAGGCATTTATACAATCACTTATTTGACAATGGATTCATCGGGTAATCGAGGCGAAATTACACGTGAAGTGATTATGCTGGAAGATTTATCGCCACAAATTATTTTAAATGGTGAAGAGTATATGACGATGTATCAAGGTGATACATACATAGAGTTAAATGCCGTTGCTTCGGACGAAAAAGACGGTGAATTGTTAGTGGGTATAGAGGGTTCTGTCAATCCACAAATAACAGGGCAGTATGAAATTATTTATTCTGCCACCGACAGCAATAACCAGCAGGTTGATGTCAGCAGATGGGTAACAGTATTGCCTGACGTATTCACTACGCTTTGGAATTCTGAGCATCCAGGTCAGGGTACTGGGAGTCAAATCACTTTAGAAATTAATCCAGACTTCACTTATGACTACAATGTGGATTGGGGTGATGGACAAACGGACAGTAACGTCACCGCTAATATTACTCACACTTACAGTCAACCTGGTGAATACCTAATTCAAATTAGCGGTGTATATCCGCAAATGTATTTTGACACTCAACACAGTTTTTTAACAGACAATCAGAAGTTACTATCTGTTGAACACTGGGGGGATAACGTTTGGTTATCTATGAATAAAGCATTTTATTACACTAAAAATATGGTTATAAATGCAAGTGACGCACCTGATTTATCAATGGTGAAAGATATGTATTGTATGTTTTGCGGTGCCAGAAGTTTTAACCAATCGATTGGGCATTGGGACGTGTCAAAGGTTACCAATATGAACAGTATGTTTTCTAATGCGATTATTTTTAACCAAGATATCAGTAATTGGGATTTGTCATCGGTGACAGATACGAGCAACATGTTTTCTTATGCTTACAAATTTAATCAAAATATAGGCGGCTGGGAAATGTCATTGGTGGAAAATATGGACAATATGTTTGAGGTCGCTCAAAGTTTTGACCAAAATATTAATGATTGGGATGTTTCCAAAGTAGAAAGTATGGAGTCTATGTTTATTGAGACTACTTTTAATCAGCCGTTATTTTCTTGGGATGTATCATCGGTTAAGAATATGGGGTACATGTTCAAAGATGCTCGTATTTTTAACCAAGACATTAACAGCTGGACTGTGGGTGCGGTGGAAAATATGGAACGTATGTTTGAAGGCGCTAATGTTTTTAATCAACCATTAAATAATTGGGATGTGTCATTGGTCACCAATATGGAGTCAATGTTTAATTGGGCCTATGTTTTTAATCAAAATATAAACGACTGGGATGTGTCAAAAGTGACCAATATGTTTTATATGTTCGGCTACGCAACCGAATTTAACCAAGACTTAAGCGGTTGGCAAGTATTAGACGTAACGAATATGGTGGGTATGTTTTATCATGCGACTGATTTTAACCAAAATATAAATAGCTGGAATGTGTCAAAAGTGGAGGGGATGTACGATATGTTTCGTGAAGCTACTAGCTTTAATCAGCCGTTAAACAGTTGGAATGTGTCTGCAGTGGAAACGATGTACGCCATGTTTCATAATGCCAGTAATTTTAATCAAGACTTAAGTAATTGGAATGTAACTTCAGTTACTTCCTTTGGGGGGCAAGGTACATATCCCCGTGGTATGTTCGAAGGTGCAAGTAATTTTGATCAGGATTTAAGTGGGTGGGACATAACGGGTGTTACTGAAATGGTTCAAATGTTCAAAGATACCAAGCTGTCTACTATTAACTACGATAAATTATTAATCTCGTGGAGTAATCAATTACCTCAATCAAATGTATTGTTTGATGGGGGTGACAGTGAGTATACGCCAAACTCATTAGCACAAATTGCGCGTACTTATTTAATTGATGATTTAGGTTGGATTATCACAGATGGTGGTGCCGCTGTGATTGATTAAAGTATTATTGTTTTTAATGAATTTTAAAACTTTAAAATAAAACAAATAAAAAAACCTCTAAATAAAGTTTGTTTAGAGGTTTTTTTTTGCTTTTAAATTTGTGATGCGCTCTAGCTGAGGTTAGATATATATCAGGGTTTATTATTGTTGCAGAATTATAGTGGATCGAACATTGTGAGGTTGTGTATGTTGAACTATAACCAACTATAATCAACGGTAAAATTCAGTCATTTAATAGATGAAAATCTGAAGTTCACGAATTTTTTTCTAAAATAAAAAACACTAGCATAACAGTAATTACATTTGAATAATGTGCAAAATCTCTCAAAACTAACTCTTTTATAGCCTAAAAAACCTCTGTTAATTATTTTTTAAACCCCTATAGCAAAATAACAATAATTTCCTACAAGCCACAGAACCTTGTGCTAATGTCGCCTAAATATCAACCAATCCCTTGTCTAAGGATAAAAATATGAAACAAATTTTTACAACAGGTCTTTTAATATCATCGATGTTCTATTTGTCTGCCTGTGGTGGCAAAGATGACGAAAGTCCTAATGATACTACACCACCGGTAGTTACTTTAAATGGCCTAGCTGAGATCACTTTAGAAGTGCACAGTAGCTACACCGAACAAGGCTCGGGAGTAAGTGACAATATTGATTCAGACTTACAAATTGTTATCACAAGTGATTTGGATGTCGCTGTGGTAGGTAATTACACTGTTATTTATCAAGCCACTGACAAATCTTCAAATGTAACAAACATTACTCGTACTGTTAATGTGGTTGATACTCAAAAACCAGAACTTACTTTAAATGGTGAAGCTGAAATCAGTTTAGAAGTTCACAATGACTTCAATGATAAAGGTGCAATGGTTTCTGATAATTACGATTTAGACTTACAGGCGGTTATCACAAGTGATTTAGATATCGATGTATTAGGTACTTACACAGTAAATTATCAAGGCACTGATTCTTCAGAGAATACAACAAACATTATTCGTACTGTTAATGTGATTGACACTCAAATACCCGAACTTACTTTAAACGGTGAGTCGGTAGTCACTTTAGAATTACACAGTGATTATACAGAAGAAGGCGCAGCGGTTACCGATAACTACGATTCAGATATACAAGCAGACATCGGCAGTGATCTGGACATAAGTGTTGTGGGCAGTTACAGCGTTACTTATCAAGCGGTTGACAGCTCATCAAATACAAGCGAATTAATAACCCGCACAGTTAATGTGGTTGATAGCATTTTGCCTGTGATTACATTAAATGGTGAAATTGAAGTTTCTGTGGAAGTGTATAGCCCTTATATAGAACTAGGCGCAGTGGTAACCGACAATTACGATTTAGACTTACAAGTAGTGACTGTCAGGGATATGGATGTTAATGCATTAGGTATTTACACAGTCACTTATCAAGCTAACGACAGTTCATTAAATGCTGCCATTGAGGTAGTTCGAACAGTTAATGTGGTAGACACTCAAAATCCAGAAATAACGTTAATCGGCGGTGCTGAATTCACTTTTGAAGTCCATGGTGATTATTTTGAATTTGGTGCAACAGTTTCAGACAATTATGATTCTGATTTAGACGTGGTCATCACCAGTGATTTAAATGTGGATGAAATAGGCAGTTATATCATTACCTATCAAACCAGCGATAATTCATCCAATACAGCAAGTATTACACGTACTATTAATATTGTTGATACACAAATCCCTGTACTCACTTTAAATGGTGAATCTGACATTACTTTAGAAGTGTTTGATATGTATACCGAACAAGGTGCAGTTGTATCAGATAATAACGACTTAGACTTACAAGCTGTGATCACAAGCGATTTAGAAATGGATATATTAGGTAATTACACAATCACTTATCAATTCACCGATGCAGCAGGGAATATAGCTCAATCCATAACCCGTACAGTCAATGTTGTTGATACCACCGATCCAGTATTAATCCTAACTTTAGACCCAGAAGGCGAAGCAGAAGTTACGTTATTTGACGATGAGGTTTACCAAGAGTTGGGTGCTGTGGTGACTGATAATTACGACAATAACTTAACCATTCAAATTAGTGACAACATCAATAATCAAATCACGGGTAGTTATACAGTCACCTATCAAGTAAGTGATACCTCAGGTAATCAAACCAGTCTCACTCGTACTGTAAATGTGGTTGCAGATTTACCTCCACAATTGACTTTAAATGGGCAAACCTATGTGAGTCTACATAAAGGCGATATCTATACAGAGTTAAATGCAACGGCAATCGATGATAAAGACGGTGAGTTGATAGTTGACATAGTGGGTTCAGTAAACATGCAAGAAGTAGGAATATACCAACTGATTTATTCTGTTACCGACAGCAATAACCATACAGTGACTGTAAAAAGATGGGTAAGTGTTTTATCAACAGAGTTTATCACCACTTGGAAAACCGACAATATAGGTGTGAGCGAAGACAATCAGATACGCTTAGAAGTGAATTCAGATTTTGCTTATGACTATAATGTGGACTGGGGTGATGGGCAAACTGACAGTAATGTAACAGCTCAGATAACTCATAGTTATGCTCAAGCCGGTGTTTATACTGTTGAAATTACAGGCACTTACCCACAGAGTTATTTCGCTGAATCTTCCTCTTTAGACTCCGATTCTAGAAAAATATTATCTGTTGAACAGTGGGGTAATATTAATTGGTTATCTATGTTCCAAGCTTTTTATTATGCAGAGCTTATGGAGGTTAATGCCAGTGATAAACCTGATTTGTCATCGGTGACAAATATGAATCGTATGTTTCAAAAGGCAAGTCGTGTTAACCAGGATATAAACCATTGGGATGTGTCATCGGTAACGGATATGTCTGAAATGTTTAGTAATGCCAGCGGTTTTAACCAAGCATTAAATAATTGGGATGTGTCATCGGTAACCAATATGGATTCAATGTTTGCTAATGCTAGTAATTTTAACCAAGACTTAAGTAATTGGGACGTGTCAAAGGTTACAAGCATGAATAATATGTTTTATGAAGCGGGTCGTTTTGATCAAAACATAAATAGTTGGGATGTATCAAAAGTAGAGGATATGTCTGGAATGTTTAGGTCTGCCAGTATTTTTAACAACCTCTTAAAAAATTGGGATGTGTCATCGGTTAAAAATATGCAACAGATGTTTTCGTATGCCAATAAATTTAACCAAGACATAAGTAATTGGGATGTGTCAAAGGTGACGGATATGAGTGAAATGTTTGTGTTTGTCAAAAATTTCGACCAAGATTTAAGTGATTGGGATGTATCGAAAGTGACCAATATGTTTGAAATGTTTAGATATGCCAGCAAATTTAACAGCGACATCAGCGATTGGAATGTAGTATCGGTGAAAAATATGGGCTCTATGTTTTATCGTGCCCTTGATTTTAATCAAAACATAAACGGTTGGGATGTATCATCAGTGACGAATATGACAGCTATGTTTTTTAAAGCCATCGACTTTAATCAAAACTTAAGTTCGTGGGTTGTTTCTTCTGTTACAACAATGGGTGGGGCGCAAGAGGACGGTATGTTCGAAGGTGCCGAAAGTTTTGATCAAGACTTAAGTTTATGGGACATCTCTAATGTGACTCACATGGGTAAAATGTTTAAAGATGTCACACTTTCAAGACAAAATTATGATGCCTTATTAATATCGTGGAGTAGTCAAATGCCTCAACAAAACGTAGAATTTGATGGAGGTAATAGTAAGTATACACCAAACTCATTTGCACAAACGGCACGTACTAATTTGGTGGGTACTTGGGGTTGGACGATTACTGATGGCGGAGCAGGGTAATTAAAATCTTGTTAGCTTTAATTGAATTTAAAAAATTCTAAAATAAAATTAAAAAGAAAACCTCTAAATAAAATTTGTTTAGAGGTTTTTTTTGCTTGAAAAATTTACAATAGACACCTGAATAAAATTCAGAAATTTTAAATGATTAACAATCCACAATCCACAATCCACAATCCACAATCCACAAGCCTAAGTCTAAGTCTAAGTTTGTTTTCTCTAGTGGTGCAAAAACGCACCAGTCAATCACATAATCGATAATATCCGTAAACCTCACTTTGACGTATATTCATTAACTGAATTAATTAGTTTGAATTTTTATTATGAATGTTAAACATAAATTTATCCCTGAGTTGTTAGCCGGTGAGTCTCGTATTAAAAATGCACCATCTGTGTTACTTGATAATGGTCAGTTGTGTATTCCACAACATTTTTTGACTTTTAAACACAGCAAAGAGTCTGTTGAAAACTTAGTATTAGATATTGAATATGATGATCGGTTTATTGTATTTGTGGGTGAACATCAAAAACAAGTGTATTTACAAATTGGAATCGTGGGGGTGGATAATTATCGAAGTGATAAAAATTCTAAAAAAATAGTATACGGTCGAAAATGGGGTGTGGAGTCTGAATTACCTACCTCGGAAATTATTCAAACTGTGTTTTTAGCTTTGAAAAAAGCACGAGAACACGAAGTGCGTGAATTATTTCGTTTGCATGATGTTGGCAATATCAGAGCATTCTCAACCCCTTTTAATAACCATCAGGATTTACCGTTAATTGTACAAAATGCTGAATTAATTGGTTATGACGATGAATTGTTGTCTGACAGCCAAATGATCCAGAAAATAAAACAATCATTACAGTTAATTAGTTACGACGAAATGTTATTAGATTGTATTCGGTTTGAAAACTTAGGTGCTCAGTGGTTAGTACAGTTGCAAGTTTTTCCAAACTTAACAACATCGTTGCCTGAGTTAATAACAAAACAAGGTCGGGTTCTTATTAGTTTTATTCTAAATAAATTATGTAAGAATGAGTTTTATCATCAGTTAATGAGCAGCTTAATAAGTTTAAGTGATTGTCATGTTGATGAAAATTTCACCTATAAAAATATCACACGGTTTAGTCGGAATATAGATATTGAAAAATTGAGCAAACTTTCAAAAAGCGTACGTAAATTAAATAAAAATGAACATCAAGAATTTACAAAAACGTTTGTAAATAGTAATTATCAAGTGGATCAAAGTCGTGTTCCAAAATTAACTAACAGTAAGTTGTCAGTGAAAATTCGGGAAAGTTTAGTGAGTTTTGATGTGCTAGGTGGGATATTGCCAATTTGATTAGTTGACGACGCGCGATCTCCAACAAAAAGATATTGAAGATGACGGGGTCAACTATCATTATTCTTTATTTTTTTCTATCCAATAAAAATAAGCGGGTAACGCACAAGACAAACCAATGGTTAAATTAAGGATAATAAATACATAAGGTTTTGGTTGTCCGTCTTTTGTTTTATTAAACATGTAGACCCAAAATACAAAAGAGGTAATTAATAAGTCGATACTGAATCCACCAGCGGCGCCATTAGCAAATAAAGAACTCATAAATAATGGAATATTTAATCCTTCAAGTTGTATGAACTGAAAAAAGAAAATATAAGGAATAATAGTGCCTATAATTGCACCTGCTAAATATACATTTTTCATTTCTTTTTTACCTTTGGTTTTGGTTTTGGTTTAGGTTTTTTAGGTGGTTTAGGAGGTAACGATAAAACAAAATCGGAACAACGATCTATCCAATAATGTAAATCTGCATCTTGTTCTATACCCTGTGCACTAACATAAATCATGCCTTTCATAGAACGGCCAGTGAAATCCATTTCTGATACATGTTTTTTAGCTAAGGCTTCTTCGTAAAATTCTGGGCCTACACGACCCATCAATTGATCTTTAACAATACCACAACACATATGACGGTTTAACATGTAGCAATAACCGCCAAACATTTTTTTAATATCGAGCTCAGGGCGATGAATCAAATAGTCTGTAATTCTTTGAGCTAAGTGTTCATCATATGCCATGAGTTAATTCCAATAAAAAGTTAAACGTTTATGATCGATTTAATCGGCCATTAATCAACTCATCCACAACGGATGGATCTGCTAACGTAGATGTGTCACCTAATTGAGAAAAATCATCGTCTGCAATTTTTCTTAAAATGCGTCGCATAATTTTTCCTGAGCGTGTTTTTGGTAGTCCCGTTGTCCATTGCACAAAATCTGCTGATGCGATGGGGCCAATTTCTTTACGTAACCATTGTTTAACGTCAGTGGTTAACTGTGCTGTTATTTTTGTGCCTGCCATTGCGGATACGTATACATAAATGCCTTGGCCTTTAATAGGGTGTTGGAATCCAACGACGGCCGCTTCTGCAATACTCGGGTGTGCCACTAATGCGCTTTCAATATCAGCGGGGCCTAAGGGGTGTCCTGATACAGTTAATACGTCATCAACCCGGCCTGTTCTCCAAAAATAACCATCGGCGTCGCGTTTTGCACCATCACCTGTAAAGTATTTGTTTTCATAAGTACTGAAATAGGTTTCAATAAATCGTTGGTGATTACCATATAAAGAGCGCATTTGACCCGGCCACGAGTTTGCGATAACTAAATTACCTTGTGCTTCGCCTTCTAACACAAGGCCATCACTGTCCATTATTTGTGGAACCACACCAAACATTGGAAAGGTTGCACTGCCTGGTTTTAAATTAGTTGCCCCAGGTAATGGTGTTATTAATACACCACCTGTTTCTGTTTGCCACCACGTATCAACAATCGGACATTTGGATTGACCAAATTCATTGTAATACCAATGCCATGCTTCTGGGTTAATGGGTTCACCAACCGAACCTAATAATCGCAGGCTAGAACGTTTTGATGAACTGATTGCTGCATCGCCTTTTGCCATTAATAAACGAATAGCAGTAGGCGCGGTGTATAAAATATTAACTTGATGTTTATCTACAATTTCACCCATACGACCAATACTTGGGTAATTAGGCACACCTTCAAACATAAGGGTTGTTGCACCATTTGCTAAGGGTCCATATAGAATATAAGAATGTCCTGTAATCCAACCAACATCTGCCGCGCACCAATAAATTTCAGCTTGTTTCCCATCTATCTTTTTATAATCAAAGATTTTCTCGTGGGTGAAACTTGCAAACGTGATGTAACCCCCCGTGGTATGTAATACACCTTTTGGGGTTCCGGTTGAACCAGAGGTATATAAAATAAATAACGGATCTTCTGCATTCATTTCCACAGGATTAAAAGTAGTGGCTTGTTTTTCAACTAGCTCACGATAATCAATATCTTTAGTTTGCAGCGGTAGGTTTGCTTTTGTGTTTGCCACGCTAATTACGTGTCTTACAATTTCACAGCCGGGTTTTTCTAACGCCGCGTCGACATTGCTTTTTAAATCAATAACTTTACCACCGCGCCTACCTTGGTCGGCTGTAATAACAATGTCGCTTTGGCAATCTACAATACGCCCCGCTAATGCTTCGGGTGAAAATCCACCAAATACAACGGAGTGAATGGCACCTATACGAGTACAGGCAAGCATGGCGTAAGCGGCTTCAACAATCATTGGCATATAGATGGTGACACGATCGCCTTTTTTAACACCCAGTTGGGTTAAACCATTACTTAATTTACAGACTTCGTCGTGTAAGGTTTGATAGGATATTTTTTTATCGTTTTTTGGGTCGTCGCCCTCCCAAATAATAGCCGTTTGCTCGGCATTGTTTTTTAAATGTCGATCAATGCAGTTATACGATACATTTAATGTTCCGTCATAAAACCATTTTATATGGCAGTCTTCTTTTTTGAAACTGACGTCTTTTACCTTGGTAAATGCTTTAATCCAATCAATACGCCCTGCTTGTTCTTTCCAAAAATCGTCATTATTTTGAATAGAATAATCGTATTGTTCTAAATACTGATCCTTAGTGGTTAAAGTATTTTGTTTGGCTTTCTCTAATATATCGTAGACTGACTTCATAATTCTCTAGCCCTTTTTCCCTTTATTAAATACTAAGTCGCTGAGATGTTTGAGTGAACTCGAAACTTTTTCGTAAATATTGTCTTCGCTTTCATTTAATAATAATTGTAATGCTTGTTCGACATGCACAATTGAATGAATGTGGAATAAGCCATCTTCACAAGCTTGAATTACTTCGTCGCTTAACATTAAGTGTTTTTCATTGTCTTTAGGGATGATTACCGCTTGGCCATTCAATTTACGTGATTTACACACATTAAAATAACCTTCAATTTTAGCATTGATGCCACCCACGGCTTGTACTTGGCCGTATTGATTCATTGAACCTGTAATAGCAAAACGTTGTTGTAATGGCATTTGTGCAATGGCCGAAATTAATGCACAGCTTTCAGCAACGGTAGCGCTGTCACCATCGACATAACCATAAGATTGTTCCATGGCTAAATTCGCGGATAATGCTAGTGGATAATTACGTCCGTATTTTTGACCTAAATAACCAGATAAAATCAAGACACCCTTAGAGTGAATGGCTTGGCCTAATTCAGCTTCGCGTTCAATATCAACCACACCTTGGCTACCAGCATAAACCGTTGCAGTAATTCTAGCGGGTGAGCCAAATTGTGATTCACCTAATTCCATAACGGTTAAACCGTTTACACAGCCAATTCGTTCGCCTTCGATATCAATTAAAATTGTGCCTTCTTGAATTTCTTGTAACAACTGTTCAGAAATTCGACCAATACGATGATCTGCCGCTTGTAGTGCTAAGCGAATATGTGTGTCTTCTATAAATTCAGAGTCTTGTGAGTTACGAATAAACTCTGCCTCAGAAAGCACTTTAATCACGTTAATGATTTGCCCACTGAATTTAGATTGATGCTCAGCTTCACGCAGTGAAAACTCAATCAATAATTCCATAGCTTTAAGAGTAATTGGTTTGTATTCTTTTTCCTCTGCATATTGTTTGATGCGTAAAATAAAGTTAATAACACTGGTATCGGTTTTATCAATAGTGGAATCGAAATCTACTAATACTCGAAAAAGTTCGGTGAATTCAGAGTCTAAATCTAATAATTGGTAATATAACTGTCTTGTACCAATTAATATTATTTTGATGTTAAGAGGAAGGCTTTGTGGATTTAACGAAACAGCCTGATAAGAACCTACGTTTTCAAATGGCGATGTCATTTTTAATAAATTGGTTTTTAATGCTAATTTTAATGAGTCCCAAGCAAAAGGTTCTTGTAATAATTTTTCAGCATCTAAAATTAAATATCCACCATTTGCACGGTGAAAAGCCCCTGGACGCAGTAACTGGTAATTAGTAAATGGAATACCCTGTTGTGTATTGTATTCAATACGACCAAATAAATTTTGGTAAGTGGGTAACATTTCATAAATAACAGGAACCCCATCATTTGGATTATGTTGCACTAATAAATTGGGCATTAAGTTTGATTTTAATTCAGCTCGGCGTTCATGTTCGCTGCTTGATTCCGAGTCCTCAGAAAACATATCTATGATGATTTTAGGTAACGCATTTTTTAGTTCACGTACGTATTTTAAAATTGGAATTTGATCTTGGTAATCACGCTCAAGTTGTTTAATTAAAGGTTTCAGTGCAACTGAGATTGTTTCGTTATTTAAACT
Organism: Pseudomonadales bacterium; assembly: GCA_022968985.1. GTDB lineage: Bacteria > Pseudomonadota > Gammaproteobacteria > Pseudomonadales > Natronospirillaceae > Marinicellulosiphila. Next base: position 16,602 of record JALJPK010000001.1, read on the forward strand.
ACGTAATTGCTCAGACGATTCACGTTTCCAAGTAGGTAACTCTAACAGCTGTTCATTTAAATACGCTTCAAGTTCGGTGATGCGTAATTGAAATTCACCACGAAGCTCTTCATCAAGTTGTGCAAATGTAGTGTCATCTAATGCCACCCCTTCAACAACAGGTAATAATAAAATTGCGCCGTTATCGGATACAACAGCCACATCATACTGACTGGCTTTTTTATCTACTTCAGAAATTGCAATGTCGTATTTTTGATTAAAAGCTTGATCAATTGCGGTACGTTTACGCTGATAAGTTGGGTTTTCAAATGCTGCAGGAAAGGTGTCTTGTAATTCTTCAATAAATTCAGTGATCGATTTTTGCAGTTTTTGGCCCATACCCGCTGGAATATCAAGGTAATACGGTTCACGAGAATCTTCAAAATGATTCACATAACAAATATCAGAAACGGCTTTGGTGCTTTTAACTTTTTGTTTAACGTAACTAGACGCTAATGACTGTCTACCAGTACCAGGGTCACCCATAACAAATAAGTTATAACCCGGTGCATTCATACTAATGCCAAATTCTAGGGCTTCTTTCGCGCGCGGTTGACCTAAAAAGTCGGAATGACCGTCTAATTCGCTTGAGTTTTTAATGTTTAGATGATCTAAAGAAATGTGCGCTTTTAACTCTTTGGGCGCTAGGGTTTTAGCTGGTTGATGAGCTGACATAAATTATCCCATAAAAAAGTGTATTTTTGCATCTTACATGTCTAGTCGATGCTTGAAAAGGGATGAAGTGCAACTTATTGATGAAAATGCTGGAAAGGCACAAATGTGCTGGTTTTGTAGGTTGTTAGTGGTGTTATTATAGGTGTAGTTATTGGGTTAGTTAACGTTTAGGTTAGCTGGTTTTTATTAAGCTGATTTTTGGCCGGTTATTAATTAGGTTAGTGGCTTTTATTAATTTATGTTGGTGATTTACATAACCTGTCCGAATAGTTATGTTTCTTAGATATTTCAGTCAGTACTGAGTGTTAGATTTAACATGACAAAAACTTTAATTAAACTAGTTAAATTGTTAGTTATGCTATAAATGAATAGAGGATTATTAATACAAGGGAGGCATTACAGGGGCATGAATAAAAAACTAAGCATTTGTTTATTAGGTTTTGCAAAACACTGTGATAAGCACAATCAAAAATTGGCTGAATCATTAGGTAAAAGAATTGCAAAACTGGACTTAAAGCTTTTAGTTGGCAGTTCGATAGGCACTTTTGCATATGCGTTAAAAAGTTGTAAGCAGCATAATGGATATACTACAGCAATATTGCAGGAGCAGCATATACCTAGTAAACCTGAATTAATTGATTTTTGTGAATATTGTAAAAATGCTCAAGATAAACATCAACTAATAGCAAAAAAAGCAGATTTGGCAGTGGTAATAGGTGGGGCAATTGGCACCCAGCACTTAATAGAGCATTTGTTAAAGCAAAATAAACCTGTATTTGTGATAACACATACTTCTGGTATCTGTGATTTTAATGACCCGCGCTTAACGTATTTAGATAACATAGATGAGTTTTATAATGTATTAGACGAGTTTATTAAGTTTGGATAAATTTAAAATCCATAACAAATAAAAGTTTAGTTATGTTGAAAATGTAATGCTGTAATTACTGAAGCTATAATAGTTTGAATACAAATAATTTTTCGTTATCATTTAATTAATCATTATTAGGTGTAATATTTATGTTGGCCTAGCATTCGAAACCAACCATAATACTTACTAACTAAAGCGTACATTTTAAAATCTACTGTTTAAACAATATACGATGCAGCTGAAATTCAAATCAAAGAACGTTAAACTAGTGACTAAAAATATTAATTAGTGTCGTGAAAGTGATCATTTAGGTTTTACTACTGAGCTTAAGTTTAATAACAATATGTAAAATATTTATTATCTGATATCGATTCTGCTTATATTTTGTACATGGCTAATAAGACATCGTAGGTGATTTAGGAATTAAAAAATTATGAAAATTAATGAAATAGAAAAACCACCCAAACAAGCGCTTGAAGGCTTGTTGGGAGTTGAGCATAAAGACAAAAAAAAATGGTTAGATAAATTTTTAAAGAATACTGCAAAAGTAATTAATGCAGATAAAAAAACATATCGATCTTATGGTCATTTTTGGTGGTTATTAAAGTCATTATTAATCAAACACGGATACCAAGAGTTTGGTGGATTTGAACAGGATGAATTTAGAAATGCACTCTCAAATGATGATGAAAGCTTAGACGCGGTTGCTTGTTGGTTATATCAATATGAGAAAGTTGAGAGTGCAATGACTTATTCTAGTGAACATGAGGTCAGTTTAATAGGTGGTAAAACCTGTGCTTATACTTTAGTAGACGAAGATGTTGAACGATTAATTGTTGTTGAAATGAATCAAAACAAAAAATAATTTTTGAAATTTCCTATTAGTGTTATTAAACTTCGTGAAATAAAAGTTCGTATAATGAATGTTGAAATAACAAAAAATCCAAACGTAGAAAACGATGATTTTATTATAAATAATACACGAAAATACAATTCTGAATTTCTAGAAAATGATGTAAAAAAGCTATCGGTTTATATACGAAATAACCAAGGTGAAATTACAGCTGGATTAACAGCAAAAACCTATTGGGGGATTTTACATATTGAATACCTGTGGGTGAGTGAAACTTTAAGAAATAAAAAAATAGGTTCAAAATTGTTATTAAGTGCAGAAATAGAAGCGATCAAAAGAGGATGTGTAAAATCAACATTGGATACGTTTAGTTTTCAAGCAGTGGGGTTTTATAAGAAACATGGTTATTGTGTAATTGGTAATTTGTCAGGTTATACAAATGACCAAACACGACATTATCTAGAGAAAAAATTGACTAAGTAATTAGTAATAACCTAATAATCAAGCAAATTAAGAATTAAGTAGGTTAATTAAAATAAATTAAATTATTGGGTTGTTGATTAAATCGCTTGTCCATTAATGTTAATAATAGTTAATGTTTTTAAATCTAAATCATGCAAACAGCGGGCATTAATGGTCCAGCCCGCAAAAGGCTTAGTGCCATTATCTAATTCTGCTTGAGTTAAGCGACTAGGTTTACGGAAAGTTAAAATACCACACTTAGGGCAAAAATAATCTTCAGCGCTTTGAGATCCCCATTGATATAATGACAAGTCATCAATTGAAGTTAATAACCTCAAAGCACTTTTATCAACTCTAAAATTAAGCGCACCTCGTTTTAAACAAACTGAACAATTGCATCGACGAACATGATCGATATTGGTTGTTACTTCAAAACGAATGAATTGACAGTGACATGATCCTTTATAAATTTTCAATTTAAACTCTCAGGTTCTATATGTAGTAAAAAAGCTTCAAATCATACCGCGCACAATTTGAAGCTAACAATCTAAAAGTGTTGACACACTAATATTGCCAGAAGTTAAAATTTAAGCCCCGTCAACAAATCCCATTTGTCTCCAAGCTTCATAAACAATAATAGCCGCTGTATTTGAAAGATTTAAACTACGGCTGCCTTCTTTCATGGGTAAACGTAACCAATTAGGTTGGCCAATTACATCAAGCACTTCTTTAGGTAATCCACGTGATTCTGGTCCTAGAACCAAATAATCATTCGCTTCAAAACCCGCTTGATCATGTCCTGTTTGGCCTTTTGTGGTTAAAGCAAACATACGCTTAGGTGCACAGCTTGTTAAAAACGCATCAAAGTTTTTATGGATTTGTATATCAGCAAATTCATGGTAATCCAAACCAGCACGCCTGAGTGCTTTGTCATCCATCGAAAACCCTAATGGTTCAATTAGATGCAATTGAGCGCCAGTGTTAGCGCATAAACGGATGATATTACCTGTGTTTGGTGGGATCTCTGGTTCAAATAAAACTACATTAAGCATCATTTCTCTTTAATTTTTAAAAAAAGTTTACAACGTAAATCTTCGTCTATGCTGTTTATTGAGGACTCTAAAACCTAAGTGGTGTTAGGTCCCAAGTATATAGCCTTGTAATAAGTGTTCATTTTGAACACGTAAATGTAGGCATAGATGTTTCTTGAGAGGAAGTTTACTCTGAAAATGAAGTTCAAGCCAAACAAACTACCCAATCGCATGTTGTGTTTTGAAATAAAACCAGAAGGTGTCGCGATGGCTATGGTAGAAGTCAAACGAAATGCCAAGGCAGTTATACATGCTAATGCTTGGGTGGAAACAACAAAATTTACTGTAAAAACCATTAATACCTTAATCAATGATTACAATCTTAAGGATTGGCCTGTCACTATAATATTACCCGAAGAGCAATACCAAATGCGATTGGTTGAAATTCCTGATGTAGGTGATAGTGACGCAATGGAAGCAGTTAAATTAAAAGCCAGTGATTTTATCACTTACCCAATTGATGACGCCTTAGTGGATGTCATTAAAATGCCAGAAAAAGCGTTTCATGGCCGACGTAAAATGGCGTTTGTTGTTATTACTGAATCAGAACCAGTGTTAAGGGTTGTTGATGTAATAAAACAAGCCGGTTTAAGTGTACATAGTGTGGATGTTGCTGATTTAGCCCTTAGAAATTTATCCACGTATTGTAACCATAACCCCTATTCTGGAGTGTTATTAATTGCATGGCAACACAGTCAAATAAACCTATGTCACTTTCAAGATTTAGTTGTCAATCGCCGTATTGATATAGGCAGCCTTGGTTTATTAGCTGAAGATCAAACTAAAAATGATCAATTAACGGATAAAGTTCAACATGATTCATTGATGTTAGAAATGCAACGCTCAATGGATTATTTTGAAAGTCAATTAGGTTTAGGAGTGATTGATGAAATTTGTGTTTTATCTTTTATGGAGTTACCTGATTCAATCTATGACATTTTAGACAGAAATTTTAATACCAATATACATAAAGTGAAAATAGATGAACTATTTGAATTAGGTAAAAATAGTGAAGTAAATATGCTCGATCAATGTTTTGTGGCCATTGGTGGTGCGTTACGTTATCAAGGAGCAGGGGGATGAGTGAAATTAAAAAAGCACAAATAAATTTATACAATCAAGCAGACCTCGACAACAAAGTATCGTTTAACTTTCGTTATATGCTGCGATTTTGTTTTATTGTATTTATTTTAACCATGCTATGGAATGTTTATTTAGTTGCAAATTTATTTATAACAAAAAATACAACACAACAATTATTTATCACACAGCAAAAAAGTTATAACGATTTAATTCGATATCAACAAGAGTTTCCTAATAAACAAAACAGTATTCATCTAACTCAAAATTTAGAAGAAATGCAATCTGTTTATGCACAAAAAAAACAAGTACTTGATGCATTAAATTTTAGTGAAAGCACTTCGTTTGATGGGTTCTATTTGTATTTTGAAGGATTAGCAAATGCAGATATTAATCAATTATGGTTAACCAGTTTTAGTTTTGCAAATTCAATGGATTCAATGCAAATTAACGGAGTCGCAAAAAAAGCAAGTTTGGTTACTTCTTATTTAAAATCACTGCAACATACTGTGTTTTCGGGATCAACATTTGACGATGTTTCAATTACACCTTATGCACCTAATGTAGATGCAATTAAATTTGAACTCAGTACTAAAAACTCACAACGAAATTTAAGTCAATTAACTAATCAAAAAAATACAATAATTGATTTCAGTAGAAGCTCAAGTATTGATGTGAATTCTAATATAACAGAACAAATAAGTGATCGTTTAATTGGAGGTGGTAATGATTAAAGTAAAATCGATTCTTTATAAATTATCAACAAAAATTAATGATCTTCCCGTTAGTTCGAGATGGTTTATTGTCGCAATATTTGTGGCTTTGATGTATGCAGTGAATTTAATGTTGAATAGTGTTTTTACATTAAACGAAATTGATAATGTTAAGAAAAAAGGATTGGAGTTTAATAATAATACCAATCAATTTAAAATTGATCTGCAAACGTTAAAGGATTTAGCGCATCAACCAGAAAAAATACTATTGGAAAACGATATTATTGAAATTGAAAGAAAAATAATTGAAGTAAATGAAGAAATAGAATTAATTACTCGGTTATTAATTGATCCAAAAACTATGACACAGCTTTTGGATAATATAATAAGAAAACAATCACAATTAACATTGATTTCTCTTAAATCCATCGATCATATTAAACAAGAAGAATTAGGTCTATATCAACATCAAATTGAAATTAAGCTAGAAGGTGATTATATCGTAATAGCTAGATATTTACATGATTTAGAAGCGATGCCGTTTAAAGTGTATTGGAAAAATATTGAATATAAAAGCTTAAATGTTCAAGGTCAAGCTCCAAATGCAAGTGTTGTATTAACTATTTATACGTTAAGTAGGCAAGGAGGGTGGTTAGGTGTTTAATATTAAAAAAATTATTATTAATAGTATGCTAATAGGGTTGTGTTTAGTTTTGGTTAATGGGTATTCACATCCTAATGCTCATATTGAACATGATCCAACCAGTATAGATTTTGATTTTTTTAAAAATAATAATGATCGAAATACAATAAAGAAAAATATACTAATAAAACAGAATGTTAATAATATAAAACCCAATTTAATTTTACCGATAGAAGTTGAGTTTAATTTGATAGCAATTAGCCAAATTGGTAATAAATTCAGAGCAAATATCAATAATCAATGGTTAGAAAAAGGGCAGGTGTTCTCATCAATAAAAATAAAAGAAATTAAAAGCAATAGGGTCATCGTAATTAAAGGTAATAAAATACATGAATTATCGATTAGAAAAAATTCGAGTGTATTTAATCTTAATACTCTTGAAGTAGAAGTTAAACAGACAGTGAAACAAGAATCAACTCAAGAAGTAATAGGTGAAAAATATGAATAATACACACAGTAAATTAAAAATATCGTATGGATTAACTTATATTAGAATTCTGACTGTTACATTTTTAGTGTTAAGTTGTTCTTCAATTGAAAAGTTGGATGTTCAGCAAGAAGTGCATTATCCAATAAATGATTTGTTAGAATTAACCTTAGATTCAGATGTAAGTGATGACGATATGCTTAATATGTTAGATGATAATTTTTTGTCTGATAAAGAAATATTAGAGCCTGAAATTAAATTAAGTTTTGATGTGAAAAATATGCCTGCTAAATTATTTTTTGAAGATTTGGCGAATAGTATTAATCAAAATATTCTACTAGCTCCTCAAATAAATATTCCAGTAACATTAAAATTAAATAATGTGAATTTAAAAGCAGTATTTTCAGCACTAGAAGACAGTTATAACTTAAATATACAACAACATGATTATGGTTATCGAGTGATGCTGGATTCGTTACAAACACGTATTTTTACTGTCAATTATTTAAATATTACCCGTAAAGGTCAGTCTGATACCGGCGTGAGCAGTGGTAATATTTCAGGTGAAAATACTCAGTCCAGCAAAGTAGAAACGTCATATAGTAGTGATTTTTGGAGTGAGTTAGAGCAAACCTTAAAAATGATGATTACTAATCAGTCTAATAATGCAGTAGTGGTAAATCCACAAGCAGGTATGGTAATTGTAAAAGCATTATCAAGTGAGTTAAAAATAGTTGAGCATTTTTTAGAGGTAACTGAGTTAAGCGCAAACAAACAGGTAATTATTGAAGCTAAAATTTTAGAGGTTAACTTATCAGATCAATATAAAACCGGAATTAATTGGAATACGTTTGCAGGTCAAATAGCACAAATAGGCAGTAATGTGCTTAATAGTTCTTTTGATGGAAATGCAGTTAACCCAATTAGTGATGTCGGTGGTGTGTTTAATTTAAATATCAATTCTGGGGATTTTTCAGGCATTGTGCAGTTGTTACAACATCAAGGCGAAGTGCAAGTATTATCCACTCCAAGAATATCAACTGTGAACAATCAAAAAGCGGTGATAAAAGTGGGAACTGATGAGTTTTTTGTAACAAATATTGACTCTGGTTCAAGTTCTGAAGATGGTGGGAGCGCTCCTGGGTTTACTTTAACTCCATTTTTCTCAGGTATTGCTTTGGATGTAACCCCACAAATTAGTCTAGATAATGAAATAATTTTACATATCCGTCCTTCAGTGATAGAAGTTTCAGAGAAAACTAAAGTGATTTCAATTGATAATAAAACCTATCAACTGCCATTGGCTTTTAGTTCAATTAGAGAGTCAGACAGTATTATTCGTGCAAAATCAGGTGAAATTATTATCATTGGTGGTTTATTGCAAAATAAACAAAGTAATAGCCAAACAGGATTACCTTGGTTTGCAAGATTACCGATTATTGGTGGGTTGTTTGGGCAAACACAAGATGTAAAAATTAAAAGCGAATTAGTGATTTTACTTAAACCTATTGTTGTAGATGCCAATACATGGAGAAATGAAGTAGAAAAGACTTTTAAAACCACTGAGTTTCACAATCAATAAAATGGAGGTTGTATGTATAATGATTTTTTTGGATTAGAACAAATGCCATTTTCAATTTCCCCTGATACGTCGTTGTATGTGAGTTTACAATCACATGATGAGTGTATGCAATTTATGAAATTTGCAATCGAATCGGGTGAAGGCTTCATGAAAATTACTGGAGAAGTGGGTACGGGTAAAACTATTTTATGTCGAAAAATTTTAAAATATTTAAAAATACAAAAACACTCCCCTTTACAGGACAACATAAAAGTTAATGCAGAAATACCTGTTACTGAACAAGATGCAGAGGTTGGTTTAGATTCTACTATGCAAAACTGGGTTAATGAATTCATAAGTTTACCCGAGTGCAACGAACCAAAAGAAACGAATAATAAATATATTTGTGTTTATATTCCTAATCCAACATTAACTAAACGTGGTTTATTTAGGTTGTTGGCTAAAGAATTAGAGGTAAAAATCACAGCACAAATCACAATTGAAGTGTTAATTGAGCGTGTGCATTCAAAAATATTAGAACTCAATTCAACACATTCTAGTGTGGTTGTGTTAATTGATGAAGCACAGTCTTTACCAGCAGATACCTTGGAAGCATTAAGGTTAATTACAAATTTAGAAACTGAAACACGAAAATTAGTACAAGTAATTTTAATGGGGCAAATTGAATTAGATGAATTATTAGATCAGCGCCGATTTCGTCAATTGCGCCAGAGAATTACATTTAGTTATCATCTTCAATCATTAACTTTAGAACAAACCAAACAATATATATTACATCGTCTTGGTCGTTGTGGTTATAAATCCAAAGGAATATTTAGCCATAAACAATTTAAATTGATACACCGGTATTCGAAAGGTATTCCAAGAATGATCAATATTTTGTGTCATAAATGCCTGTTATATGCGTTTTCACAAAGTCGAAAACAATTACAAAATAATGATATAAAATTGGCTATTTATGATGATGAATTATTTGAACAACCTTCGTTTCAATCAGGATTTTATTTGTCAATATGTGGGCTGATGGTAGTCAGTATATTCTTATTAGCATTGTGGTATAACTTTTTGGTTTGAAACTATGAGTTCATATTCAGACATCTTAGATGAATTAGATACGTTTAAATCCAGTGAACAATATGCTGGCTTTAACCCGTTGTCTCTGAAAAAAACTAGAAATAATAATGTTATTATTGGTTATTGGTTTTTGGTTGTATTGTTAGTTAGTTGTTTAACCGTATTGATGTATGTATTGATTGTAAATAAAGAAGCAGGTGTTGTTTCTGAAGAAGTTAATTTGTCTCAAATACCTTTTGTAAAACCGGATGAAAATAATGTAATTATCGATTATACATTATTGGAAAAACAAATACTTCTAGCAAAATTAGAAGTTGAATTGTTATTAAGTAATCAAGAGAGCATAGAAAAAGAAAAGGGAAGTAATGGAAGTATTAAACCATTGATTAACTTGGAGTCTGATAATAAGTTAATAAAGAATGATCAAGTAAATATAAGTATAACTAAGGGGGTTAATAATAAAAATTTAGAAGAGGATAACGTGAATTTAGAATTCGAATCTAGTTTTTTAGTGAATGCTGGGGCAACAACCATCACCAATAAAAAATCCATATCTAATCGATCAAATATTTATAATATGAATCAATTATTAAAGTTGGTGAAAAGTAAACAATTTAACAAGGCATTGGAATATTCTGTATTTCTTAATGATACACAGAAATTAATTATTCAAGCAAAAGTGTATGAACAAACGGATGTTGATAAATCGATTGTTTTGTATCAACAGTTAATTACTAATCCAAATAGCCCAATAGAATATGTATTAAAGCTGGCTATTTTGAATGAAAAAATGACCAGACAAAATCAAGCATTGTATTATTATCAATTATTTAAACGACACAATACAGGCAGTAACCAAGATGTTATTTTATTTGTAAATAATAAAATTTCGATTTTAAAATCAAATCGAGGTAAATTATGATTAAATCATCTGATGATAAAATATCAAATGAATCTGAAGTTGATGAAAAATTGGCCGATTTATTGTTGCGTAAACATTTAGTGAAAAAAGAATCGATACAACAAGCTAAAAATAAAATATCACATGGAGATAAAAGACAGTTAGGTTCTATATTAGTAGATTTAAAAGCATTAAAACGATCAAAATTAGTTATGGTTATTGCTGAATTTATTAATTTACCAAAAGCAAAAGTATTATTGTCTAAATTAGAAAGAAAAAGGAAACTAAAGAATAAAAACAAAATAAGCAGTGGTGTTAAATCTAATTCATCCCCTTTTGTTATGGATGATAAAAAGGTAGTGGAAGATTTATTTTTCACTGATGGTAATGTGAAAATTATTGGGCCAGAATTGGATGTAAGTGAGTTTGAAGACTGCCAAATGGACGAACTACAAGTTGCTCAAATGGCCACGGTTTTATTAGCTGATCAACAATGGGAAGAAACTGAGGAATATTTAATTGAAGCAACATTAGATTTCCCAAAATCCGTTATTTTACGTTATCAATTAATATGGTTGTATAACGCAACGGGTTATCAACAAAAAGCCATCGAACATTCAAGAATGATTGAAAAAAATGAAAGTTTAAATAACAAAGTGAATGAATTACTTGGCTGGACTATGCTTAAGAATATTAAATTTCTTGAAGCTGTACGTTTTTATCAAATTATCTGCAAAGATAAAAATTCAGAAACCATCTGGTTTTATTTATTGGCGCTGTGTTTATTTAAATCTAAACTATTTAACCAATCTACAAAAGTGTTTAAACACTTTCTCACATTAAAAAACACACAAAAAGAACTTGTGAAAAATGCTCAATTTTATATCACCCAAATGTCGGAGCAATAATGACTGAAAATAAGCGTATTCGAATAGGGGATGTGTTAGTAGATGAGCGTATTATCTCGCATGATCAATTGATGATGGCTTTGCAACAACAAAAAACATCCGGTCATAAAATTGGACGAGTGTTGGTTGATATGGGATTGGTAGAAGAAAAAAAATTATTAGAAACCCTATCTAAACATTTACGTATCCCATTTATTGAACTCAAACACTACCAGCTAGATAAAAAATTAATTAGTCAAATTTCAGAAAATATTGCTCGTCGTTATCGTGTTTTATTATTGGCTAAAGTAAATAATCAAACTTTACAATTAGCCATGGCTGACCCTCAAGATATTATGGTTATTGATGAAGTGCATCGAATCACCAATAAAATAATAAGTCCGGTGATTGTTAGAGAATCTGAATTATTGGCCACATTAGATGTGGTATATCGTAAACAAGATGAAATTGCCGAAATTGCCACAGAACTTGAAGGTGAATTAAGCGAAAACGATTTTGATTTAAATAGTTTAGCCGAGCAAACCGATGTTACTGATGCGCCAGTTGTACGTTTATTACAATCCATTTTTGATGATGCAGTACGAGCAAAAGCATCGGACATTCATATTGAACCAGATGATTCATTAATACGTGTGCGTATGCGAATTGATGGTGTGTTACAAGAACAAATAATGAAAGAAAAACGTATAGCAGGTGCGCTTGTTTTACGTTTGAAAATCATGTCCAACTTGGATATTTCAGAGAAACGCTTACCCCAGGATGGTCGATTTAATATAAGGGTACATGAGAAATCTATGGATGTAAGGCTGTCGACTTTACCTACTCAGTATGGTGAATCGGTTGTCATGCGTTTATTAGATCAGTCTAATGCTATGTTGACTCTCAAAGAGTTAGGCATGCCCGATGATATTAGAAAACGTTATGAGTTATTAATTGAAAGGCCACATGGTTTGATTTTGGTAACGGGACCGACTGGCTCAGGTAAAACGACTACATTGTATGCTTCATTAAATAGATTAAATAGTCCACATCGGAAAATTATTACAGCAGAAGATCCCATTGAATATCGATTACCCCGTGTTAATCAAGTTCAAGTGAATACCAAAATAAATTTAACTTTTTCTACTATTTTGCGCAGTGCTTTACGTCAAGATCCTGATATTATTTTAGTAGGCGAAATGCGTGATCAAGAGACCATTAATATTGGTCTTCGAGCCGCTTTAACTGGTCATATGGTTCTTTCCACTTTACATACTAATGACGCAATCTCAAGCGCACTTCGTTTAGCTGATATGGGGGTTGAGCCGTTTATGGTTGCCTCGGCAATACGTGGTGTTATTGCTCAACGTTTAATTAGAAAAAGTTGTTTAAATTGTAAACAACCGCATGCAGTTAGTGCTCAAGAAAAAATGTGGATGGATCATTTAGTGTTTTCTTTTAAAAAAGATAAACCGTTAGATGAGAATAATACGTCTGATGATCAAATCGACAATGTTCAAGAGCCTGAAATATTATCATTAGATCAAGCCATGTCGAGTGAAAATAACGAATTGTCACTGGATGAAACTTTAGAACTAGATGACCCATTAATGTTGCCCGCTGATTCTGTACAAAACTTCAAAAATATACAAACAAACAATCAAAATACTCAAACGATCTATTATAAAGGCACAGGTTGTTATCAATGTAATAATACGGGATATTCAGGTCGTATTGGGGTTTATGAACTGCTTGAATTTAATGAAGAAATGCTAAGGCATCTAAGAAACTTAGATCACAACAGTTTTATTCAAGCAGCAAAAAACCATCCTAATTTCATTAGTTTATCTGAACGAGCATTAGGTTATGCAAAAGAAGGTCTAACTGATTTAAGTGAAGTATTTAGAATTAGTTCGGACTTGGAAGAACGAAATAATGAAGAATTATAAATTTAAAGGTCAAGATGCAGCTGGAAATATAGTAACCGGACACCATCAGGCTGAGTCAAAACAAGATGTTATTTTGGAATTGAAAAGAAAACAATTAACACCAATATTAATTGAAGTTGATAAAATAAGCATCGATTTTAATTTTGATATATCAGAAATATTACCAAAAGCTAAAGTAAAAGATGATGATTTAATTATTTTTTGTCGGCAAATGTTTGCTTTAACCCGAGCAGGTATTTCAGTTAATCGAGCCATAAGTGGGTTGGCGCAATCGTCTAATTCAGAACGACTTAAAGAAATATTATTGTTAGTTAATTCTAACTTAACATCAGGTAATAATTTAGCGACTAGTTTGTCTCCTTATAAGGCTGTTTTTGGAGAATTATTTATTGCTATGATACATGTAGGTGAATCAACTGGTCGATTAGACTTAGCATTTAAGCAATTAATTAATCATTTAGAGTTAGAGAAAGACACTAAGAAAAAAATGAAATCGGCTACACGTTACCCTATGATGGTAACTATGGCAATTGCTGTTGCATTGGTTATTATTAATTTATTTGTGATACCTAAATTTGCTAAAATATTTAGTAAATTTGGAAATGAATTACCTGTTCCGACCAAAATATTAATGGGTACTAGTGATTTCTTTGTACAGTTTTGGCCTTTTTTATTGGCGACGTTAGTTATCAGTATTTTTTCATGGAAAGTGTTTATTAGAACTGAAAAAGGTGAGTTATTTAAAGACACCATGATACTTAAATTACCGATTGTAGGCCCTATCTATACAAGAATTACATTAGGACGATTTATTCGGCCTTTTGCCATGATGCTTGAAGCCGGTGTGCCGATGTTACAAGCATTATCGGTGACAGCAAAAGCAGTGGGTAATAAAAAAATTGGTAATGCCGTTCTAGGCATGAGAAACGGGATTGAGCGTGGTGATACATTATTAAAAACAGCAGGCAGTTCAGGTCAGTTTAATACGTTAGTATTACAGATGATTGCAGTAGGAGAAGAAACCGGACAAGTGTCAGAACTGTTAGAAGAAGTGGGTGATTTTTACGAACAAGAAGTAGAATACGATTTAAAGAGAATGGCAGAAGCCATTGAGCCGATATTATTAGTATTTATGGGAGCGATGGTGCTGGTTTTAGCGTTAGGTATATTCTTACCAATGTGGGATTTAAGTTCAAATATGGGATGATAGTGTTTAGTTTTAAAAGGAATTTGGTTTGACTAGATTGACTTTGGTCAGTCAAAACACCTGTAACAAACTGTATTTAATAACCAAGGTTAAATCGACACTCATATTAATTACCTTCTAGAAAAATGAATGCTGACGATGTATTAAGATGAATGTAAACGTGAGTTTAGTAGTGTATCGTTTGATTAATCTACAATATTGAGACTATGTAAAGGCTGTATTGTTATTTAATATAATAATAAATAATAAATTGTGATGTTCATGTTTTTTGAAAATTAGATAAAAAAGTAGTTGAATACTGACTGAATTCACAGATTTAAGTTAAAAAATCACCTGGGAAATTTGTAATTAAACAATATTATATGTCTGGAATAAAGTTAGGATTAACAATTGTTATCATTCGGTAACTGTGTTTGAAGCTTGTATAAACTTATTGTTGAAGTTGTTAAACATACCCAAGCAATCTAGGTTGTAGGCACTCATTTAGTTAAATTGGTCTTATGAATCCCAATATTTTGAACAGTTTCTGAAGTAAGTGGTCAAACATGATTATTTTCAATAATCATTAATAATAACTACATCCCTGTAATTATGTGTTCTTAATATTTAGGATGCCGCTGCATAACGGACTTTTAAGGTCTCGCGTTTAAATAATAAACCGTTACTGGGTAAAGCTAATAAATAACCATCTTTAGGATAATTAGCAGTCACCATATAGCGGTTACCTTTTATTTTAATTTCATCGCCGATGTACTTTTTATGCCATTGTTCTTTAGTCGCTGTAGTCATTGTCCCTTCCCCTAATTCGTACAGTGGAATGTTATATTAACTATATCGGCATTATTTGAAGAAACTTTAGGATTTAAATTACAATTGATTACCTGCTGTAATTTATATTTAAGAAGTAGGGTTTAAGCCTTAAGTGCAGTATCAATTACTTTTAACATCTCATCTTGATCAAACGGTTTTGCTATATGAGCCAACATTCCAAGTGCATAATACTTTTCAATATCTTCTTTAAATACGTTGGCGGTCAGTGCTACTATGGGGGTGTTATCAGCTAAATGTTCGGACATTATTATTTTAGTTGCGCTAATACCATCCATAATAGGCATTTGAATATCCATTAATATTAAGTCATATCGATTAAGTTTTAATAGATCGATACAAATTTTACCATTTTTCGCAATGCTTACTTTCGCACCTACGTCTTCTAAAATACTCTGGACAATAAGCTGGTTAAACTCGGTATCTTCTACTAATAAAATATGTAAATTATCAAAACGTATATCTTCTTTTATTTCATTTTCTGAAATTTTTGTTTGGGGTGATACAATCGCATTATATAGTTTGTATGTACTAAATGGTTTTTTAATAATAATAATGTCTTCAGGCATGCCATTAATTAAAGACGGTTCAATACAAGCTATAATGGTTTTGTTTGTATTTTGTTTAAATCGATCGATTATGTTAATTACATCAATGTCAGACTCATATTGATAATAAAATAAATAATCGAAGTTTTGTTTGTCAAAATGAAATCCTAGTTTTTTAATTTCTTTTATTAATGAAATATCTAAATGCTCAGGAATGTTCAGAGTTAAATTATTTAGTGTTTCTATTTTTTGGTGTTCAGAATTTTCTAATGGTAATGTGATTGTGAACTCGGATCCAATATTTTCTTTACTTGTTACTTCAATCGACCCACCCATTAACTGGGTTAAATTTTTGCATATATTTAAACCTAATCCAGTACCACCAAATTTTCTAGTGGTACTAGTGTCTCCTTGAGTGAAACTATCAAAAACATTGTTAAGTTGGTTGTCATCCATGCCTATCCCACTGTCACAATAACGAATAATTATATTGTTTTTATGAAAATTGATAAATAATCGAACGTAGCCATCCATTGTAAATTTAACAGCATTGCTGCCTAAATTATTTAAAATTTGTAATATCCTTAGGGAGTCGCCATTTAGGTGTTTAGGTAAAATAGGAGGAGTGTATATCTCAAATTGCAAATTTTTAGATCGTGCTAGTTCGTAAATAGTTGCACTATGTGTCTCAAGTAATTCGGTTAAATCAAAATCTATTTTTTCAATACTGAGTTTGTTTTCTTCAATTTTACTGAAGTCCAATATGTCATTAATAATTAGAAATAAACACTTACTTGAAATGATTATTTTATCTAATAACTCAGACACATTAGGGTCTTTACTTGTTTTTTTTGCTAACCCCGATATACCAATAACACTATTTAAAGGTGTGCGAATTTCGTGGGACATATTCGCTAAAAATCTAGACTTAGCTTCATTGCTAGCCTCAGCTTCAATTTTAGCAAGTTTGAGTTGATTAATTAATTTTATCTGGCTAATGTATAAAAATAGTACTGCAATAATGGCAAGTATTGAACCTAAACCAATAGCAAGTTGATATAAAAATTGTTGTTTGTATTTAATATTTAATTCATTAAGTAAATCAGCGTGCTCTTTTTCAATATTTTGAATCACTTTTTGGATATAACTATTCCATTTTTTAGAGATACTGTTTAATGTTGTTTTTAACTGTAATGCCGTTTCGTTTTCGTTTTCGTTTTTGTTTTCCATTGAAATTTCTGTAATACTGATATCCAGTGTTTTTAATTCATTAGAAAATTGAATTAGATAGTTTGAGTCACCAAATTTATTATGAATGTTAATTGTATTTTGGCTTGTTAAGTCATTAGCAATACTGCCTTTCATTATTTTTACGCGTTTTTGTAAATTTCGTAAACTACGTTTGTTTTTCTTAATTAAATATTGATCAATATCAATTTCTAATAATAAAAGTTTACTGCGTATACCTAAATTATTATTCACAATTGCAATAACAGGGGTGTAACTTTTATTTTTTACTTCTTTTACTGAGCCCAGAGATAAGTAAACCGTCAATAATATGAAGCAAATTAATAAAAATAAGATTATAAAAATAATTGACGATTTTTTGTTAGTCATTAGTTAGTCTTTTTGGATTAATATCATTCAACGTCAATTTCTTTAACTTGCCAAATAGACATATTGTAATAATCATCTCTTCTCAGTTCTTCAATATCTGTAAATGGAAAAACAACAAACATAGGGCCTTTATCATTAATAGTTAAACGTTGCCCGTTTTCATGAGTCGCTAACAATACCCCATATTTTTTAAGATCTTGGATTTCAATTTGTACTACATAATCATCCCATGCAGTGATGTTTACTAATGAACCTTTAAAACCAAGCATTTTCAGTAAATCATAAAAATTAATACCTGTATATACACTGATATTATTAGAAACATGATTACTTGTATTGATTGTGTACTGAGGTAATTGATCAATCATATCGGCATCAAAAATAGCAAAATCATCTTCATTTGTGAGTGAGATATTACCAGTGACTTCAAGTATGACTTCATTTTTTGGTAATTCTAAAGAAGTTTGCGCAAAACTAAAATTAACTAATAGAATAAAGGGTAAAATTTTATAAAACATAATAAGACCTTTGATTAGATTGTTATTTTCCGATTAATAAAATGAAACATAACAGCAAATTAATGCTCCTTAAAGTTTAGCTTTTAATAACTAGAGTGCAATTTTTTATAAACAGAATTACTAAAAGGTTCAGCTTAAATTAACTTTGTAAAATTAAGTGCTATTTTTTATATTGACGAATTTAATTTAGTTATGCTTTATTAAATCTGCATACAGTCTGTAAAATCTCGGTCTATACTCTTTGTTACAAAGTGTTTTTTATCAAAACATATCAATTTATCAAAACATATCAATGCTAAAAAGCACTAGGAGCCTCTATGCATCAATATAAAACGCCAATTAAAGACATTCATTTTGTGTTAGATACTTTAAATTATTCACAGCATTGCCAAAATATAGGCGCAGTTGAGGCGACGGATGACATGATTGAAGCGATCTTGGAAGAAGCTGCAAAGTTTTGTGAACAAATATTGGCTCCATTAAACCAAGTAGGTGATCAAGAAGGTTGTCAGTTTAACGATGGGGCTGTCACCACACCTACAGGTTTTAAAGAAGCTTATGTTCAATGGGTAGAAAATGGCTGGCCATCATTAGCGCAAAAAGAAGAGTTTGGTGGTCAAGGTATGCCTGAGTCATTGGGTAATGTAATTAATGAGTTAGGTGGTAGTGCAAATTGGGCCTGGGCCATGTATTCAGGATTAAGCCATGGTGCGATGAATACATTAGAACTACACGGAACTAAACAACAAAAAGAAGAGTATTTAAAACCATTAGTTAGTGGGCAATGGACAGGCACAATGTGTCTGACTGAACCACAATGCGGCACAGATTTAGGATTATTAAATACCAAAGCACTACCAAATGATGATGGAAGTTATAACATTGATGGCACAAAAATTTTTATATCAGCAGGTGAACACGATTTAGCTGAAAATATTGTGCATATTGTATTAGCCAGAATGCCTGATTCGCCGCTAGGTAGCCGAGGTATTTCGTTATTTATTGTACCTAAATTATTAGCGGGTGAAAAAAATAACGTTATCTGTGGCTCCATAGAACACAAAATGGGTATTCATGGCAATGCCACCTGTGTAATGAATTTTGATGGGGCAAAAGGTTTTTTAATTGGGCCTAAAAATAAGGGCTTAAACTGTATGTTTACCTTTATGAATTTTGCTCGAATTGCTACTGCGGTTCAGGGTTTGAGTACGATGGAATTAGCCTATCAAGGCAGTCTCGCATATGCGAAAGAGCGTCGTTCTATGCGCTCGTTAACGGGTACGAAATCACCAGCTGAACCCGCTGATTTAATTATTGAACATGCCGATGTACGACGTATGTTGTTAACTCAAAAAGCCTTTGCCGAAGGCTCGCGTATGTTAATTTATCAATTAGGTTTGTATGTTGATATCGCTAAACAAGAAGTCCAAAATGAAGATACAAAACGCGCCGATGAGTTTTTGGGGTTATTAACTCCGATTGCCAAAGCGTTTATAACCGAAGCTGGCTGTGAATCTGCCAATTTAGGCATGCAAGTATTTGGTGGACATGGATATATCAAAGAATGGGGCATGGAGCAGATTGTTCGTGACGCGCGTATTTCTACTTTATATGAAGGTACCACGGGTATTCAAGCTTTGGATTTATTAGGTCGAAAAGTGTTATCGAATAGAGGTGCAGTGCTTAAGAAATTCACTAAAGAAATTCAAGTATTTTGTAAAAAATCCAAAAAAATAAAAGAGATGAAACCTTTTGCTTCTCGTTTAATTAAATTAAGTAAAGAGTGGAGTGGTTTAACATTAAGAATTGGGTTAAAAGCCCGTAAAAATCGTGATGAAGTGAACGCAGCTTGTGTGGAATATTTGATGTATTCAGGTTATACCGTTTTAGCTTATATGTGGGCACAAATGGCGTTTAGTGCTTATACAGCATTACAAAATCCAGCGTGTGAAAACAAACAAATGTACATTAATAAAATTCAAACTTGTGAATTTTATTATCAGCGTCTATTACCGCGTACTCGTGGTTTAAAAGATTGTTTATTAGGTGGTTGTGAAACATTAATGCAAATGTCTGCAGATGAGTTTTAAGTGTTCCTTAAGTGTTCTTTAAGTGTTCTTTAAGTGTTCTTTAAGTTTAATTAATCGAAATGATGATTAATTAAAAGCTTGGTGAGTATTCTGGCAGAAGGGGACCTTCTTTGAATGCTCAGTCGCTGCTTTTAAGTTTAATTAATCGTGAAGATGATTAATTAAACGCTTGGTGAGTATTCTGGCAGAAGGGGACCTTCTTTGAATGCTCAGTCGCTGCTTTTAAGTTTAATTAATCGAGAAGATGATTAATTAAACGCTTGGTGAGTATTCTGGCAGAAGGGGACCTTCTTTGAATGCTCAGTCGCTGCTTTTAAGTTTAATTAATCGAGAAGATGATTAATTAAACGCTTGGTGAGTATTCTGGCAGAAGGGGACCTTCTTTGAATGCTCAGTCGCTGCTTTTATTTTATATAAAGACGTATTTAAGCTGAATGAGTTTTGGAAAACATCCAATAATTTTCAAGATGCCAGTGATGACATGGTGGATTCTATTTTAGATGAAGCCGAAAAAATATGTACTCTAGTATTATTACCTATTAATGCTTCAGGCGATGCTGAAGGCTGTTCTTTTGATTTGTCTCAAACTCCTCCAGTAAAAACACCTGATGGATTTGTGCAGGCATATCAACAATTTTCTGAAAATGGCTGGTTTGGGCTTTGTGGTTCAGCACATTTTGGCGCAATGGGTTTACCTAAATCCGTAGGTGTTATGTTTGAAGAAATGCTTTACGCCACCAATTGTTCTTTTTCTTTATATTTAGGTTTAACAGTAGGTGTCTCTCAAGCATTACTTAATCACGCTAGTGATACATTAAAAGATAAATATTTACCTAAATTATACTCAGGGGAATACTCCGGCAGTATGTGTTTAACCGAACCGCATGCAGGTACAAATTTAGGTTCTATTCGAACCAAAGCGGTGCCCGTTAAAAAGGATAATGAAGGTGGCAGTGATGGATTTAAAATCACGGGCAATAAAATATTTATTACTGCAGGTGAACATGATTTAAGTAAAAATATTATTCATTTAGTATTGGCCAGAATTGAAGGCGAACCTGCGGGTAATAAAGGAATTTCTTTATTTTTAGTCAGTAAATTTAATGAAGACAAAAATGGAGTGTTACTCGACAGCATCAATAATGTGTTTTGTACAAATATAGAGCAAAAGATGGGTATTAAAGCCAGTTCAACCTGTGCGTTGAGTTTTGAAAACGCCTTTGGTGTGTTAATTGGTGAAAAAAATAAAGGTCTACAGGCCATGTTTACTATGATGAATTACGAGCGACTTTCCATTGCTGTGCAAGGATTGGGTTTAGGTGATATTGCTTGGCAAAATGCTTATGCCTACGCCAAAGAACGTGAACAAGGTAATACGCCATACGGTAATAATTTATTGGCATTTGCTGATGTACGCCGAATGCTTAAAATACAGGAAGTATTGGCTCAAGGAGCGCGTTGTTTTGCCATTTTTATCTCGCATAAACTGGATCAATATAAAGACAATAATGACGAATCGATTAATACTCAAGTGGCATTATTAACCCCTGTGTTAAAAGCATTTTTAACTGACAGAGGGTTTGAATCCACAGTATTAGCTCAACAAGTTTATGGTGGTCATGGTTATATTAAAGAAACGGGAGCAGAGCAATATGTACGTGACGCCAGAATTGCACAAATTTATGAAGGCACCAATGGGGTTCAAGCATTAGACTTTTTAGGGCGAAAAATCGCATTCGATAACGCGAGCAGCTTAAATGAGTTTGTGGTCGAATTACGTGATGAAATGGCTTTATGGGAACTAGACAGTGAATTTTGTCAATATGTTCAGTTGTTAGATGTTAGCTTCAGTGATGTATTAATTACCACTGATACATTATTAGAAAATAAAAAAGAGTTAGACTTTACTATTAATGCAGTATGTTGTGACTATTTAGATAGCTTTGGTTATTTGATGTATGCTTATTTCTTTTTGAAGATGGTCGGTGAACTTGACTCAAATAAACATCAAAGTGAATTTATAAAAACTAAAAAACAAAACACCCACTTTTATTTCCAGAAAGTATTCACTCGATTACAAACACACCTGCAGAATGTAAAAAATGGCTCATCTAGCTTAATCCTCTGAAAATATTACCTTCTTTTAAAACTATGATAAAATACCGTTTTTTTATGGATACCTAAAAAGACGGCTTTTCTATCTGATTGTCATCTTTTTGTTATCCCTTTTTAAATTTAGATAAGACACATAATGAATAAGGGAATTTATGTTTAATATCATTCAAATTGATTATAACAATCAACAACAAAACGAAGATTTATTATACCTATTAAATGAGTACGCATGTGATGAAATGGGTGGCGGTGAGCCATTATCAGAATTTTGTAAACAGAACTTAATTAAGAACTTAACAAATAATCAATCTGCAGTATCATTTATTTTATACGATCAACAAAAACCTATAGGGTTTAGTAATTGTTTTCTGGGGTTCTCAACGTTTATATGCCGCCCATTAATGAACATTCACGACTTTGCTGTATTAGATGGATACCGTGGTAAAAAATTGAGTCAGTTATTATTAACCCATATAGAGCAATACGCCAAAATAAAAGATTGCTGTAAAATCACATTAGAAGTATTAGAAAATAACCACGCTGCTAAAAAAGCGTATCAAAACTATGGATTTGCAGGCTACGAATTACTTGAAAAAAGTGGTGTAGCCATGTTTTGGCAAAAAAAACTAGATGATAAAAAACAATGAATAATTTAACAAAAATTTTAGCTGGATTATTTGCTTTTACTTTGATTGCTTTGTTTATCATGAATAATATGGGTAATAACAGCGCTATTAATCAAATGCGTGCCAATGCCCCAGCCAATACTATGATGTATTTTGAAGGTAAAGGTGATCAAAGTTTATACGAATTTTCAGAACAATATTTTAATGTAATGACCAATAGTGAGGCGTTAACTACACAAAATATACAAGAAGTGATTCCAACACAATATGTTGAACTGTTTACTAATTACATGACCTTTATGAGTGAAATCAGTGAACAAGGTTTAACCCAATTAATGCAAGATGTTGGTTTGGTTGTGGATGGGTATAGTGTGTTGTATTTAGATGGTTTGTCACCCGTTAGCCATTTTGAAATTAATGACGCTGACAACTTTAGAGGATTTATTGAGCAGTTTGAAACGAACGTAATACGTAAAAAAATCGAAGACAGTGAAATACTACTTTGGTCATTTGGTGAGTTTCAATTAGCTTTAACTATGACGAATAAAATAGTGACAATTGCTCTGGTTAATAATCAGATTTCAGATTTAAGAATACAAGATGTATTGGGCTTAACTCAAACTCAAGCTTCCATAGCTGATAGTTCTGAATTAGAAAGAATTAACGACAGGTATCAATTTAATATGTTTCAAGGGTTTTTGAATTTAGATCAAATAGCTCGTGCATTAATAGGAAAAAATGCACAATTTGAAGAAGATATGATGAACCTAGATTCAAGTTGGTTAATGCAGTTAAGATCTTCAGTGTCTCAAAACTGTCAAAATGATTTTCTAAAAGTGGTTCAAATAACACCAAAATATGTGTTTGGTTACAAACAGATCGATATAACTGAAAAAGGTCTGTTATTTAATTTAAGTGCGGTTTTAGAGATTAGTGATAAACAATTGGCTAAAGATTTAATGTTATTAAATTCTCATATGCCCGTTATTGATATTTCACATGATGCGTTAGTAGGCTGGTATATGGGAGCAAACCTAACAAATGTGAATACTTTATTGGCTAAGTATTTTCCATTAATTCAAGCTTATGAATTTGAATGTGAACAACTTACTGAATTACAAACAAAATTAGATAATCAAACATTGGCTAAATTAACAATGGGCTTACAGTTTGTTAAGGGTATTAAAAGTGTGGGTGGTTATTTATTTGATTTAGATTTAGGCCAGTATAATGATATTAACTCAATCGATGCTTTTGTATCTGTTGTTGCTGATGATCCAGCCTCTTTAGCGTTAATGGCGAAAACATTACCTATGGTTAATGCGTTAGATATATCAACGACAAGTGCATCACTAGGTATGATTAGCGAAATGTACGGTGTAGCAGATGCTCAAATTAAAATATCAGGAAGTCATATTGTAGGATTTTCAGGTGAAAAATCCACTCAAATAGTCGATAGTTTTTCTGAAGAAGAGTTAAATGAAAATGGCATTATGAGTATGTCGATGAATTATGCTCGTTACATGGATTTAATGAGCTCTACAATTTTAAAAAATGCAGGTGAAATGGACAGTGAAGTTTGCTCGCAAATGTATAAAAGCCTTTCAGTCTATAAAGATTTAATTGGTAATATTGCTTTTAAGCTGTCTTTTAATGAAAATGGTTTTGTTTATGACAGTCAAATTCAGTACAACTCAATTAATTCACAAGATGTTATACCAACTGGCGAATTTGAGTTTTATTTGTTTGAAGATTGTGAATTGTACCCAGCAGATTCTGAGTTAATTAATCCTGATGGTACTGGATCATTTAGCACAATGGATTATGATGGCCAATGTGAAATATATCAGTCGAAATATACTTGGAAACAAGAGGGTAAACAATTTGTATATACCGAGACATCTGCGCAAGAGCGAGAGTATTGTGACGAAGATTGGATTGATGTCGACCTAAGTGAGGTAGAATCAGTTTATTGTGATATTTTTAGAATATCAGATTCAGAATTTGAATGTGAATATACTGATGAAGAATATGGAGTATCATCTATCTATAAATATAAACGTAAAATATAAACGTAAAATAAATAAAAAAAGTAGATTTGACAGTCTGCTTTTTTTTGAGTTGATTATTACTTTTAAATCAATAACTCATAATATTTTGGAGTAGATGAGGCTTGTATTGGGTTGTTTGTTTAGATGTTAACTAATCTTAAAGTTTGTAAGTTTTTATTGGGTTATTGTTTGATAGTGTATCTAGGTTGCTGCTTTGTAAAATAAATTTACTTTAATTATCAAAAAAACGTCATTAATGTATTAATTCTCATTAACAATGTCTATAACGTGTTATAAATTGCGTAACACAAATTATTAGCTTATATTTAAAGCTGAAAAGACAATTCGAATACATTTGATTGTTTTCAAAAACTTACAAAAAGCTAATTTTTTAAAATTTCATGATATCTAATATAGGTTAAGTCGATGAAATCCATAATCATCAGTATGTTAATTTTAGTTTCATCTCAATTTAGTTTCGCTTCAGAAAATATAAGTGATCAAGAAGCTTTGATGTTTTTTAAGTTGTATCATGAAATGATACAAGATCGATCCACAACAGTTATTCAATTAATTAGTGATGATGCGTTATTATTTAGCAAAACCCATACAAAAAATAACACAAGTTTTGTAACACAATATCAAACCGATAAAGTTTTTAAATTTATTAAAACGGTGCAATCGTATTTACATCAAAATAAAGAAGACAGTGATTTTGAAAGAATCAGTGTTTTGCAAATAGCTGATCAAGTAAAAATAACAGCTTCGCGTTTTTCAAATACTTATTGTTATTTGGATAAAGATTATTATTTGATTATTGAGCGTGAACGTAACTTTATTAAAGTTGTTGAGGAAAAAATTAATATTCAAAAAGGTTCAAGTTGTGAGCAACTTGATGATATTGATATTGAAAATAATTAATATGGGGTGCTACTGTGCCCTTTACTTCGTATTTGTATTAAATAGTTAACCTCCCCCTTTCCTATTAAAGGGCTATATTTAAAAAATGTGTATAATCTGTAATAATTTATATTCAAATATTTTTTGTTATGGTTCGTTTTATCATCTTTAAAATTATGATATTTATGCAAAACCATCATACTAAATCAACCCAAAACAACAGTAGTGGTGTTTGAAATAAGCCTAATTGAATGTTGGTATGAGTATGTAAATAAAATAGATTGGCGTTTATTTCATACTTACTGGTCTTGATCTTAGATGTACACGCTTTTTATGATTCTCTACAATAGATGTAAATCCACTTCAATAATACAATCTAGATGCTTATGAAATGTATTTTTTTGTGTTTATAGATAACTACACTTAACAACACCTAACCATAATGAAATCTAGATGTTTTTAAGGGGGATTGTATTTATAAACCATGATGGCCATAACGTTTGCAGTATTTACCCAGAGGCCACTTTCACAATGACTATTTTATTTTCAGATAAATATCCTTTAGATAGTCGGGTTAATATTATTTTTTGCTCTGTGTTTAAATTGTTATAGAATTGAATAATTGAATAATTGAAGGGTTGAAGGGTTGAAGGGTTGAAGGGTTGTACTTGATTAGGAGTATTGTGGCTTCTTTTGTTAAACTACTGAATACTCATAATCACAATTAGTCCTCTAAATAAAATTGTTAATTATAGTTTAGATATTGAATTCTAAATGATTAAAAACAACAACAATATTCAACTTTACACTTAAATGACAATTAATCTGTAGTGCTGTTTGTTTTTTAAACAAATACTATGTTTAAGTATTGTTTTAATCTATGAACGTGTTTTAACTTAATGATTTGGCGTATAATCCGGCCTTTATGGAATGGGTAGTTAAATCAATGAAGCAAAAAGTGCATTTTTTTTCAAAGTTTGGCCGAATAGGAAACTGGTTAATTTTATCCAGTATCATGACAGGTTCAACTTTCGCATTTATTGTTCCGGTTATGAGTTACTTTTTTTTAGATGAAAAAGGCAATGGATTACATGCAAAACCGTTAGATTTCCTGATTTATTTAATCAGCATTACAGTATTAGGCACTATTTGTAACCAAACTATGGGGCGCTTTGCTGATAAGGGGTTTTCGGCTAAATGGATTTATATGTTTTCAATAGGCTGTTCCGCTTTAGCCACTTTGTTCTACGCCAATACACATTCTATTAATGTCGTTTTTATTATGGGGGGCTTGTTTATTGCTTTAGGCAGCGCCGCAATTCCTCAATTATTTACTTTATCAAGACAATACGCCGATCAAACGAATATTAATGTAGGGCAGTTTAACTCTGTATTACGAGCCGCATTTGCTGCTGGCTGGGTGATAGGGGCAAGTTTTGCTTATGAGTTAATTGCTAGAGTCGGATTTTCAGGGGCTTTTTATGGCGCCAGTATTGTGAGTTGTTTAGCGGTTATTGTCGCATTGTTTGTTTTACCTACCTATCACAAAAGCAAAGATGCTCGTTTAAATGGCAAACCTGAACATATTCCGATTGGTTTTTGGATGCTTGCTGCATTGATGGTGGTAGGGAATGTGGCCAATAATATTTATTTACTTTCAATTCCACTGATTATAACCAATGAATTGCATTTATCTGAATCATTACCAGGTAAATTGTTTTCTTTAGTGGCCATTTTAGAAATTCCATTTATGTTGTATTCGGCTAAATTAGCCAATAAATATAATCGTTACCATTTGGTAATATTTAGTTTTGTATTGGCGTTTTGTTTCTATGTTGGGGTGTATTTTTCCACTCAAGCTTGGCAGTTTATGGTACTGCAAATTTTTAATGCGGGTTTTATTGGTATATTTGCCGGTCTTGGTATATCAATTGTGCAAGACCAACTCCCCAAATATGTGGGTTTTACATCCGCAATTTATACCAATACCCTTCGTATAGGCTCTACATTAGGTGCCTTGGGTATATTTATTTCAGGTGAATACTTTACTTATCAATCAGCGGTTATAGGTTCAATGATCTGTATGATTATCTGTATAGTGGGGATGTTAATCTTACAAGCCAGCCCATCAAATAAATCAGTTTGAACCAATTCGCATAAGCTAAAACATAATTCAAAACATGAGTTTTTTGGTACTTAGTATTATGGATTTAACCTACAAAATGCGTATGATAGACTCTATAATATAATCATTAATGTCATATCACCTCTTTATTGTGAAAGCCTTATTATGAAAAAATTAAGAATTGCAACACGTCAAAGCCCACTAGCTATGTGGCAAGCAGAAGATTTACAAGCAAAATTAGAAAACCTATACCCACAAATGGAAGTTGTACTAGTACCAATGGTCTCCAAAGGAGACAAAATTTTAGATGTCGCGTTATCTAAAGTAGGCGGGAAAGGGTTGTTTACTAAAGAATTAGAAGTGGCGATGTTAGCGGATGAAGCTGATATTGCTATGCATTGTATTAAAGATTTACCGATGTCTTTTCCAGAAGGTCTCGATTTATATACAATCACAGAAAGTGAAAATCCAACGGATGCTTTTGTATCAAATAAATTTGAACATTTTGATCAATTACCTCAAGGTGCCATTGTTGGTACATCAAGTTTACGCAGACAATCACAACTATTAGCCGCTCGTCCTGACCTTAAAATTCAATTTTTACGCGGGAACGTAGGTACTCGTTTATTTAAATTAGATGACGGGCAATACGATGCCATTATATTAGCCAGCGCGGGTTTAATTCGTTTAGAAAAACAAGATCGTATCAAGCATTTTCTAGACACTAATATGTGTTTACCAGCTGCCGGTCAAGGTGCACTAGGTATTGAGTGTCGTATAGCTGATAAAGAGATTCATGAATTATTACAACCGTTACATCACGAAGATACAGCAATACGCGTTCATGCAGAGCGCGCATTAATTATGCAGTTAGAAGGTGGATGCCAAGTACCTATAGCCGGTTTTGCCCAAATTAAAGACGGCATTATCTCAATGGAGGCCCGTGTAGCTGAAACGGACGGAAGCAAAATGTTTATTGAAAAACAAGTGTTACCTTTAACAGATAATTACGCTAAAAACGTAGAAATTGCTAAGAACATGGGCAAAGATTTAGCCAATAAATTGATCGCTCAGGGTGCCAATACTGTATTGGAAAAACTGACAGCCGATTTATGACCCGTTTTTTTATCACAAGACCAGAGAATCAAGCTTTTGAATTAATGCAAAAGCTTGAGGTCTTTAGACAAAAGTATGCATTTGAACATTGGCCAATTTTTAAAATAGAAGACATTGAATTGTCGGACCACGCTTCGTCGTGGTTATATAATTTTGATGAATATGATTATGTGTTTGTCGCCAGTAAATATGCAGCTCAACTATTATTAGATTATTTAGATGAACGTTGGCCAATGTTGCCTTTGGGGCCAGAGTATGTCTGTCCAGGAAGTGGTACTGCATCTGTTTTAATGCATATTGATAGGGTGATTAGTTATCCGAATAAAAAAATGGACAGCGATGGCGTACTAAATATGTCGATGTTTTCTTCTGAACGATTAACAGAACCTAAAAAATGGTTAATTACATCAGGTGAAGGTGGCCGCAGAAAAATACAAAGTTATTTAAATGAGCATAAACAACAAGTAGATGAATTAGATTTATATCAACGCATTAAATTAAATCAGCCCCCAGTAAATTTACCTCAAAAAGGCGATGTGGTGGTGGTGACCTCAAGTGAAACATTAGAACAAGTCGAATTATTATTAAAACATAAAACGCAAGATTTAGTTTTATGGGTGTCAAGTGAGCGAATTAAACAAAAAGCTAAAAATTGGCAAAGTATTGCAATTATTCAAAATGCTTTGGATCAAACTATATTACAAGCGGTTGAAGATTATGAGTAATGAAAACGATAATAAAAGTGACAATAATGATGCGATTAAACAAATTAATAACGATGTAAATGTCAAACAATCGCTTGATGAACAACCTGAAATCAAAATCAAAAACAAAGATTCTGTATTGTCAGAAGACTCCCCTGAATACGCATTGGATGAATCCAATGAAATCGATAAAAAACCTTTTTATATGTCTCTTAAATTTATAATAGCAACTTTATTTATTATTGGTTTTGTTGGGATTATATATTACCTGTCGCTTTCATTTAAAAGTCAAAGTTCACAATTACTGCAGTTAAAAACCAAAATTAACTCTGATATTATGGCTTTAGATAAAAAACATAATTATCAAAATTCAATTACAAAATTGCAATCTTCAGTACTTCAATTAGAAACAAATGTTAAAAATAACACTATCGTTGATAATTCAGAATTACAAAATCAAATTAATAAACAAGCGACACAGCTTGAACAATTACGCCAACAACTTGTAAATGCCGCCGCCCAATTAAATCGCAGTGAACAGTTCAAAACAATTGAATGGCAGCTAGCCGAAGCTAAATATTTATTGAGAATTGCTCAACAACGTATTGTTATGGAAAAAGATGTTGTAGGGGCATTATCAGTATTAGTGGCAGTAGATGATGTGTTACTAAGTACACAAGATGTCAGTTTGTATAATATACGAGAAGTACTGACTCAAGATAAAAGTAAACTTGAAGTGGTACAAAAAATGGATATTGAAGGTGTTTATATCCAGTTAGGTAATATTCGTAATCAAGTCGAGCAGTTTAAGTATTTTGCAGAAGCTATAAATGAAATTGAAAATAAAAAAAGTTTTAAAGAAATATTTTTTGACAGTTTTAATGTTCGAGATATAAGTGGTGAGTATGTTGGTCAACTTGACCCTGTTCTTCATAATATAGCAAAACAATCTTTAGTTTTAATGTTAGAGCAATCTCAATCATCTTTGTTAAATAATCAGCAAGACATCTTTGAATTGTCATTGGCTAAATGTAAAGTACAGTTAACTCAATATTTTTCGACAGAAACACAGTTTGATTGGATTATTGGGCAGTTAAATACATTAGAGTCAATGAAGTTGTCACAAGAGCTACCTGATGTTTTAAATACAATTCAAGCATTAGATAATTATCTAATTAATTTGAGTAAATAAATATGAAATTAATACTTAAAGTTATTTTATGGTTGATCTTCATAGGGGGGATGGCGTTTGTTGGTCAGCATATGATGAATACACCCACTCATGTTCAAATTGTATTTGGTGATAAATTAGTTGAAATGAGTTTATGGCTTTTAGTACTGGCAGGACTAGTTCTTAATATGGTGATTTATTTAGCCGTAAAAGCATCAAGTTTTATTAGACCAGTAGAAGCATATTATAGTTGGAGAGAAAAAACAAAAACGAAAAAAAGTTACCGTTTTTTAGCCGAAGCAATGTTTCAATGGTTTTCAGGTAATGTAAAAACTGCTGAAAAACAAGCTTTGTTAGCGAAAGCACAACAACCCATTTTGTCACAATTGATGTTGGCTTATTTAAAACATAACTATCTAGATGCAATTAAAGAAGTTGAAAAAGTAGATGATCGATTTGTGCCGTTTTTACATTGGATGCAGTTACAAAATTTAAATTCTCATGCCGATTATGTCAGCGCGTTACCCATTTTAAGGGAAGACGCATTAATATATAAAAAGAATGCTCAGTATTTAAAGACGGCAGTTAATGTATTTATTAATACAAATCAATACGAACACTTAGTAGGGTTGTATTCAAATATTAATAAATTATTACCTGAAGAATCAGAGCAGCTAAATAATGAAATCGCCCTAAAATATTTAGAACAGTGTTTGGGTGAGACTAATGCCGCGCAACTATTATTAAAACGCTATAAAAATCTTAATGTAAAAATGCAAAAAAATGCCATTGTACTTGAACAATATTCAATATTGGCGGCTAAATTATTGCCTGAAAACCAGGCCTTTAAAATTATGCAACAAACATCTGCCTCTATACTGACTAGTGATATGGTTGTTGCATTTAATGATATTAAAATTGAGGCACATGAAAAACTCAAACAAATTGAAGTATGGATTCAATCTCACCAAAGTTTGGGTGTACTTCATTTAATGGCTTATAACAATTGTGTTGAGTTAGAGTTAACAACAAAAGCACAGGTTTATATTATAAGTTTCTATGAGTTAGAAAAAAATCCGGCAGCAAAAATTAGATTGATGGCTTATTATCATGAAAAAAACCAACCTGAAAATGCGTTGAATCTATTGTAATAATAGAGTGTACTGAGTTGTTTTTAAAATTGAGTCATATATTTTGTGGCTCAATTTAATTAATAAGTTTGATATGACTTAAATAAATAAAATTTACCTAAAAGAATATATAGTGAAGAAAAATAGCTCGATATTCACCCTTAAAAGAATTTTTTAAGCAGAATAAATACAAGTACCTATTAGTTTTGACTGGTGTTAGTAAAGCTATAGTAATTAAGGATTAAAAGGTTTGTAAAATAAAACATGCCTATTAAAACTTGAAGCAGAGGGACACAGTACTCGTTATAGACTCAATTATTAGACAAAGTGATTCTTCAAATGTACTATCGCAATAATTATTTGTTCTAATATGAGTTTTCAAAGAGGTAAAGTTGTAATGAAAAAAATATTAAGTGTTGCCGCAGTATTATTAAGTGTAACTGGCTTATCACATTCTGAGGAGCCTGTTGTGCCTGTAGTGCCTGATACAATGGAAGCTAGTACATTTATTGAACTAGATGCAGGTATTGTTGCATTAAATAGATCAAAAGCCCAAGAAAACGGTTATTACAGTACTGCAAAAACGATTACTACTTCAGTAGGTATAATTTTAGGTAATTTTCGTGGTGGAGTGGGTGTGATAGGTATATTACCCGATAATTCAAGTCACGATAATTTGGTGGATTCAGAAGGTTTTCTTATGGATAATCCTGATGTTGCATTTGTTGGTTATAATGCGTTCGCAGGTGGTCGTTATTTATACTTAGAAAAATATGAATTTAACTTAGATGTTGGTTTAACTTCAATGGATGATTTTCAAGCAGGAAATGATGCCAGTGCTCAAAAAGGGACTTTAAAAACAAGTGGTGGTTTATTTATTCGCCCTAGTGTTAATTATTATATTACCTCATTTATTGGTGTACGTGCGTCGTATTTCCAAATGATTGGATCTGATACCACTGTTAAATCTATGATTACAGTCGGAGCAGTATTTAAACTGTAATGAATTTTACAACTTAAAATATAGAAAACACCTACGGGTGTTTTTTTTTGCATAAAAATTATGTTTGATTACTTGCTCATCTATAAATGTCTGTCTATATTAAATGTTCCGGTGCATGTAAAAAGGATTACCGGTTTATTTTAATATGGATTAAACAATGAAAATTTGGAATTATCGATATTCTGCTCAAAAGCAGATAACTCACTGTGGTTTTACAATAATCGAATTTATGGCTGTTATTGCGATTACAGCTATTTTAGCTACAGCATCAATCCCTTCGTACTCAAGTTATTTATCTGATCGAAAAATTCAACTGACTCAACAATCTATTTTTAGTACCTTAAGGCAGATTCGTTTACAGGCTATTACGCAAGCACAAAGTATTGTGATGTGTTCAAGTGTTGATCAAATTTCGTGCTCAAAAAATACAAATTCAAAAGACTGGAGCGCAGGTTGGATCGTTTTTGTGGATTTAAATAATAATAAAAAAAGGGACGTTAAAAATGAAGATATATTAATATTACAAAGCATAAATAAAAATCAAAATATAGTATGGAATCGAGGAGGCTACCTTGTTTATAACTATGAAGGTAAAGTTAATCAAAATGGATCTTTTTTTATATGTGCTGTAGCAGATGTAGAAAGTGAAAAGTCACGCTCAATTATAATCAATCGAGTAGGACGCCCTTATCTTTCAAAGTTAACTTCAAATGATAAACTTATTGTATGTTAGTCAAAAATACACAGTTTGGTGTGGGTTTATTAGAAGTGTTAATCGCTTTATTTATTGTTAGTGTCTCATTAGTGACGATGGCAAAAGTTATCAATATAAATTTAAAACAACAAACAAATATTTATAATAAAAGCAGCGCTACTTTTTTAGTGAATGATATGGTCGAGCGTATAAAAGCAAATTCTCAGCAAGATTATACGATAGAGAAATCAAAACAAAACCCTGATTATAGTGATGAATTCTGTGAATTTAAACGATGTAATCCACAACAATTAAAACAATATGATGTAAATCAATGGCTGTATTTAATTACAGAGCAACTACCCAATGCTAATGGGGTGATTAATAAAGTAGGCGATAAATATACAATAAAAGTGTATTGGGACAGTCATGAAGTAAAAGGATTATTTAACAACAATAAAGTAGAGGTTAAAATTATCATTTGAATATATTTAAAAATAAAGGATTAAGCCTGGTTGAGTTGATGATTAGTAGTTTTATATCCGTTGTTATATTAATGGGGGTACTGCAACTAACCTTGGCAATTAACTCAAGTTATCTATTTCAAAATCAAGTTGCTCAAATTCAGGAAAATGTAAGATATACAATAAATGAATTAAGTACACAGATAAAAAATAGTCATATTTTTCCATTAGGTTGTGATGAAAACAGTAAAATAGCTAATTTATTATGGAATGAATCAATATTACAATCCCCTGTAAATAACATGGGGTTAGGTTTGAATGTTATTAAAGCAGAAAAAAATACTAAATATGCCTATAGAAATTTAGAAAAAGCATTTGAAGGGTCGGATATTTTATATGTGGGTTTACTAAATTATGAAAAAAAATATACGAGTAATCAATATATAAAAAATGCAAATAAATGGATTTTAGATGATGATTATGAACGTCCAAAAGAAGGTGTTATGTTGTTAATGGATGATAATTGTGATCAAACTTCAGTATTTATGGCAGACTTTTATAATTCTAATAATATATTAAACATCAATAAAATCAATGAAATAGCGATTAAACAAAAAAGTAATAAAAATATAAATACCCAAAATTGTAGTTATTACACATTTGGTGATTTTTATTGTTTATCTGCTGATGCTAGTCAAATAAATGGATATCAACAATCAAGTGTAGATATATCTCATGTTAATTTATATCCAATTAAACAGAATTATTATTATGTAGCCAATTCTACCCAAAAAGATAAAACAGGTAATTATTATCCTGCACTTTATCGAAATTCAGAAGAATTAGTGCAGGGTGTGGAAAAAATAAATATTCTATTAGGGGTTGATTATAATAATGATAATGTACTAGACCAATATGTAAAAATTGAAAAACTTAATCGTAAACAATGGGTGGATGTTAAAATAATAAGAATTGAAATTAGTATGCGGTCATTGGAGCGAGTTAAATTGGTAAACGGGTTAGACAATGATCGATATATAAGGAAGAATTTTACACAAACTATTTACCTAAGGAATTAGATTTAATGATAAAAAAACAAACAGGTAGTGTTTTATTTATAGCATTAATAATGTTGTTAATTATATCCATGATAGCAGTAAGTTCAATAAGGACTAATCAGGCTGAAAGCATAATGTCAGATAATTATTCTGATAAAACCTATGCGCTACACATTGCTGAGATGGCATTAAGTGAAGTTGAGCAGTGGTTATTAACTGAAAATTTTACTTTTTTTGACCTTATGGGTAATGGTTGCAAACAAACAAAATGTTTTAATTACGATTGTGTAAATGGATTATGTCTGACAGCTTTTATTGATCATTTAGGACGATGTATTAATACTCAAAAACAACCGTATTCTGATGGGACACTTAATACAAATAATCCATTAACAACTAATACTAAACCAGTCATTGTGTGGGATGATCACCGATATCATAATAAAATAAAAAATGAACTAGACATTAATTTAATAGAAACTAAATTTATAGTTGAATTTTTTTGTTTTGATAGAACGATAGTCGACATTAAAAATAAATATAGTAGTTCACCTGTATATAGAATTACTGTTTTGGCTTATGGATCAAACCCTAATAATAAGGTTATGTTGCAGTCATTATTTACGGTGGGGAATACATGATTAAATTTAATGTTGTTAAGATTATTGTTATAAGTTTAAGTTTATATTGTGCAATCGTTATGGCAAAAGACGAAGTTCCATTAATTAATGCTGATCTACCTCTAAAGATTCAACAAGAGTTATTGTTTAATCAAACCTGTGGTTTAGAAAGTGAAAATAATACGTTAAAAAGTTATATAAGTGCTACTCAATTACACACTCAGGTTACCAGTCAATCATCCATAATATATCAATCATTTTATAAGTACTCAGCTAAAACCAATGAACAGGATGTGAAATGGCAAGGTGAAATAAAGGCTGTATTTGTTGACGAGTTTGGCCGAATACGAGAGGACTCAAATTCTGATTTTAAGCTTTCAGATGAGGACTCTGTTGTTGAATATTTAACTGTAGACGGTACTGAATATTTTCAACGTTCATTTATTAATGGTGAGGTTTTAGTTAAAGATAATAAACTGAATCATATTGATAATTTTAAACCCATATGGAAAGCGAGTAATTTACTAAATTCAATTGATTTAAATACAATCGAACAACGGGTCTATAAAAGTACTGAGTTAAAACGTTATATATTTACTCATATTAATTCTACAACAATTGATTTTATTCCCAGTCAAACACTATTTAATTATACAGACAGATTTGAGTTAGGCGATTCTGATTTTGATGTCACTGCTTTGATTAATTATATCCGAGGTAAAGAATTAGATTTTAGCCGAAACAGAGAAGTGATACCTGCACCTACAACTGATACTAAAACTAAAATACAAGTAGCTCGTTTGGGGGATGTGGTTAATAGTGCGTTAACTATTGTTACTCAGCCTAATACGTTAAGTCTATTAAATATAGATGACAGTTATCAATTGTTTTTGGATAAATATAGGTATCGTCGAAACATGCTTTATATTGGTGCCAATGATGGAATGTTACATGCGTTTAATGCAGGGTTTACGGATGAGTCATTAAGCGTAATAAATAGTCAGTTTGAACAATATTCAAACTATGCCATTGGAAGTGAGTTATGGGCTTTTATTCCGGAATTACTTATTCCGAAACTGAAAAAATTAATAAAAAAAGATTATCAACATCAGTATTATGTTGATGGTGATATACAAACATTTGATGTGAAAATTTTTAATGATGATGATACTCATCCAAATGGTTGGGGCACGATATTAGTATTTGGTTTGGGATCTGAATCGGTTGCTAGTGGGAATGTCTACCCCTCATATTATGTATTAGATATTACAGACCCTGAAGTTAAACCGCTTGTAATTGCGCATATTTCAAATCCTAACTTTAATAAAAGTAGCTCGTTAATAAAATTAGTAAAACAAAAAAATAGCAATGATAGTAGTTTTGCATGGAAGTTAGCTTTTGTTTCAAGTCAGAGTGTTCTGAAACCAGTTAATAGTTATGTGTTTTTATATGATCTTAAAACCCAGTATTTAGAAGAATATAACACAGGAATTAAAAATAGTTATGCTGCGAGTTTTAGTGTTGTTGATACCAATTTAGATGGATTTGATGATCTGTTGTATGTTGCTGTGAATGTAATGCAACAAGAAGAAACTATACCCAAACTAATACCAATAAATACTACAAAAGTAAAAGGAAAGATATTACGTTTTCATTTAAACGATAATTCATTTTCAAATTTTATTTCATTAAATAACCAGTTAAATCATGCGCCATTAATTCATGTTGATGGTTTTAATAAAGTTTGGTTATTTCAAGGTGTCGGACGATTTAAACAGTTAAATGATATTAAACATAAAACTGACGATAATCAAAAATTACAAAACTATTTTGTTGCGCTAAAAGAACCCTTAGATAAGACATTTAATTTTAGTTTTGACGAGGTTATGTTAAATGATTTAGTGGATACAACGGATGTCAAAGTATTAAAAGGTGGTGAACTTGAATATACGGGGCAATCTATTTTATCAAATGAGTCAAACAATGAAATTCTGAACTTTGACAATCTAAAACAGCATATACACATAAATGCTGGCTGGAAAATTCGTCTTAATGATTTCAATAATACCTATTTACCTTTGGTTTTAAATCCACCTATATTAACCAATCAAACTTTGATTTTTGAGCAATTTCTAGCTCCCAAAAATTTGTGTACGCACAAAAGTAAAAATATATTGAGTTATGTGGATTTTAGAACCGGTGTGACCAAATTTGAGATTAATCTTGGTGGGGCAGATATGGGTTTAATTAAATCACTAATAGATGATGCAGTTGTCATTAACGAGCTTCAAATTGATGTCGCAGCAAACAATAAAATAATGCTCAACTATACTCAAAGTGGTGTTCAAATTATATCAAGTAATGAGAGCGGATCTGTATATTCAAGTTTTATAGAACCAATTGTAATCAAACCCAAACGTTTGGCTTGGAAACAATTGTATTGAGGGTGTTATGAATCAGGGTAATAAATATGTTAACAATGGTTTTTCATTAATTGAATTAATGGTAGTGGTGGCCATTTTGGGTATTATTATGGGGATTGCGGTGCCAAGTTATTCTAAGTATGTGAAATCTTCAAATAGAACTGACGCGACAATTGCTTTAGAAAGTATCAGAGGCTTTCAAACAAAATTTAAATTTGTTAATAATGTGTATGCATCAAATGTAAGTGATGTAGGAGGCAGTGATACCGAACATGGTTATTACGTATTGTCAGTCTCAACAGCTAAAGCGGATACAGGTTGTTCAGATGACGGTGTGTGTTTTATTGCTACGGCAAGTGTGAACCCAGCTAGTGATTCACAATCTGGTGATGTTGGTTGTACGACCATGACGATTGAAAGTAATGGCCGAAAATTACCCGAAGATTGTTTCTAAGTTAATGTAATAACTTAGAAACTGCGCTGCTTAATCTAGGTGGATCAAATGGTTTGCTTAGCCATCCACTTGCGCCACTATTTCTTGCTTTCGATTTTTTATAGTCACTTGTTTCGGTTGTTAACATCAATATTGGAGTGCCTTGATATTGTTCCATTCTGCGCATTTTAGAAACCATATTAATTCCTGTCATCCCGGGCATATTTACATCACTTATCACTAAATCAAAGTTTTGCTCCTTAGCAAAGTCTAGGGCTTCTTGGCCGTCCTGAGCTAATGTAATGGTGTGGCCATCAAGTTCTAAAATGTATTTTACTAATTGACGAATACTTGTTTGATCATCAACTGCAAGGATATTAGCCATTTGTACCTCTATTATTTATTCAAAATTATGTTCTGCAATAAGTGTAGTTCAAGTAAATACGTCTGTTTAGATTTCAAATTGTGCACGATTATTAGAATGTGTAAAAATGCTGCGCTTTTATGGTGCGTATTTTTTGTTGTTAATGGGTTTGTTGAATCTGGTTTGTTGTAAAAGCTATATAATACAAGGGGTTGGCTTTAAAATATTAACTTGGCATGTAACCTGCTTATGCTTGTGTATAAACCCAGAGTTAAAAGTTAGAGGCAGTTATGACCAAAATCGTCGTTGTAGGAAATGGAATGGTAGGACACCATTTTATTGATCAATTAGTTCAAAGCGAACAAGATTTTCAAATCACCACTTTTTGTGAAGAATCAAAATTAGCATACGATCGTGTGCAATTATCCGCTGTATTTTCTGGAAAAACTGAAGATGACTTAATGTTAACTTCTGAAGCCTATTATAAAGAGAATAACGTTGAGTATTTCATTAATGAAAAAGTCATCAGTATTGATCGTGAAAATAAGACGGTAGCCACTAATAAAGGCCATACGATAGGTTATGACAAATTAGTATTAGCAACAGGTTCTTACCCATTTGTGCCACCTGTACCGGGTCATGAAAAAGAACATTGCCATGTTTATCGTACATTTGAAGATTTAAGAAAAATTAGAGAGTCTGCTAAAGATAGTAAATCTGGTGTTGTAATTGGCGGTGGTTTATTAGGTTTGGAAGCAGCTAACGCAGTTAAAAACTTAGGTGTTGAAACACACGTTGTAGAATTTGCACCTCGTTTGATGGCTGTTCAGCTTGATGAAGGTGGTGGAACATTATTACGTCATAAGATTGAGCAGCTAGGTGTTAAAGTACATACCAGCAAAAACACTCAAGAAATTGCAGATGGTACAACATCAAGATACACATTAAAGTTTGCTGATGGCGAAACACTTGATACCGATATGTTGGTTTTCTCTGCAGGTATACGCCCTCAAGATGAATTAGCACGAATTGCTGATTTAGAAATTGGCCCTCGTGGTGGTATCACTATTAATGACCAGTGTCAGACTTCTGATAAAGATATTTTTGCTATTGGTGAATGTGCCCTTTGGGATAACAAAATTTTTGGTTTAGTAGCACCTGGTTACTCTATGAGTAAAACCGCAGCTGCAACCATAGCTAATAAAGAAGCTTCTTTTGAAGGCGCTGATATGAGTACTAAGCTAAAACTGCTTGGTATTGATGTATGTTCAATTGGTGATGCACACGCACATTCTGAAGGCGCTAAATCGTATACGTTTAATGACGAAGTAGACGGTGTTTACAAAAAGATCGTCACTAACGAAGCGGGCGATAAGTTAATAGGCGCTGTAATAGTCGGTGCATCTGAAGATTACGGAATGTGGTTACAACTTTGTTTAAATGAAACAAAATTACCTTGTTCGGCTAGCCAATTATTAGTACCTAGTGATGGTGCGGTATTGGACATTGAAATGCCAGATTCGGCAGTGATTTGTTCTTGTTACGACGTAACAAAAGGTGACATCGTAGCAGCAGTACAAGCTGGCGCAGCAACAATGGGTGATATCAAATCATCAACTGAAGCATCAACTGGTTGTGGCGGTTGTACAGCGTTAGTGCTAGAAACAATGAATAAAGAATTAACAAACTTGGGTGTTGAAGTCAGTACCGATCTTTGTGAACATTTCAAATATTCTCGTCAAGAATTAGCTGATTTAATTCGTGTTAAAAAGATTAAAACATTCAAAGCGTTAATTACTGAGCACGGTTGTGGTAACGGTTGTGAAATCTGTCGTCCAGCAGTGGGTTCTATTCTTGCTTCATTCTGGAATGAATACATTCTTAAAGATGATCATATAGGCCTTCAAGAAACCAATGATGTCTTCTTAGGTAATATTCAAAAAGACGGGACTTATTCAGTTGTTCCGCGTATTCCAGCAGGTGAATTAACACCAGATCAGTTAATTGCTTTGGGTCAAATTGGTAAAGAATATAATCTTTATACAAAAATTACCGGCGGTCAACGTGTCGATTTCTTTGGTGCACAATTACATGAATTACCACCAATCTGGAAAAAACTGATTGATGCAGGGTTCGAGACAGGTCACGCATACGGTAAATCATTACGTACTGTTAAATCCTGTGTTGGTTCTACATGGTGTCGTTATGGAGTTTTAGATTCAGTTGGTTTTGCAATCGAATTAGAAGATCG
>JALJPK010000010.1:0-4055 GCA_022968985.1 Pseudomonadales bacterium
TAATTCAAAATTACATTCTAAACTTAATTAACAGCAGTCAATTTGGCCAATGCCATGAATCATAGTCAGTTTAAAGCATTCATCAATCAAATTCCAAAACTTGATCCTATGCAAAAACAACTGGCGATCACCTCACTTAATCAACAAGACAATCCCATTCTTAATCGACTGACCAAAGAAAATATTCGATACTCTAAATGCATTCATTGTGATTCGAACCGAATTAAAAAACACGGTAAAAGCAACGGCAGACAACGATTTTATTGTAATCAATGCAGTAAAAGTTTTGTTTGTACACGTGGCACTGCCTTTTTCTATCAACATAAACCAGAGCATTGGCAAGTCTATTTAGAGTTGATGCTTAAGC
Organism: Pseudomonadales bacterium; assembly: GCA_022968985.1. Classification (GTDB taxonomy): domain Bacteria; phylum Pseudomonadota; class Gammaproteobacteria; order Pseudomonadales; family Natronospirillaceae; genus Marinicellulosiphila. The sequence continues at coordinate 368 of JALJPK010000010.1, forward strand.
GTGAAACCATTCGCGCTTGTGCTGAAAAAATTGGAGTGAGCAGTGTAACGGCATTTAACTGGCGACATCGATATATGCAAGCAACAGAGCATACCTTTGAGGTCAGATTGGAGGGTATAATTGAAGCGGACGAAACATATTTTCGAGAGTCGCAAAAAGGCAATAAAAAGTTAAATCGACCCGCTAGAAAACGTGGGTCAAAAGCCAGTATTCGAGGGATTAATAACAAAGACTGGGTTGCTGTTCTAACGGCTATGGATCGAAATCATCACGAATACGATCATGTTTTACAGCAAGTTAACGGCACTGAAATCAATAAATATTTGGGTGATAAAATTATTGATGAGTCCATTTTATGCAGCGATGGACAGGCAGCTTATAATAAAATTTGCCAAGAACATCACTTGCATCATGTGGTTTTAAAAAATGATCAAATACATAATGAGCTATTTCATATTCAAAATATAAATAGTTATCAAAGTCATTTAAAACAATGGATGTTACAAATGCATGGAGTGGCTAGCAAAAATCTTCCTAAATATTTAGGTTGGTTTAGAATGCTAGCATGGCATAAATATCAAAGCTTTTCAGATGACTTCTTAACAAAGCGTGAAAAGTTATTTGAATTCAAGTTGTTAAAGGTGCAGCAACATAATTTTTAAACATAGCCAACACGATTTGGATTAAGAAAAACTGATACCTGGTTTTTAAAAATAATTTAAAAACCAGACATTATTTACTCAGAAATAAACCCACCACTTTGATGTGCCCATAACTTCGCGTAAATACCATTTTGTTTGATCAGTTCTTTGTGAGTGCCTTGTTCCACTATCTGACCTTTATCTAATACAATTAATCGATCCATTTGAGCAATGGTTGATAGACGATGTGCAATTGCTATCACCGTTTTTTCTTGCATTAACTCTTTAAACGATTGTTGTATTTGCATCTCTACTTCGGAATCTAATGCAGAGGTGGCTTCATCTAAAATTAAGATCGGGGCATTTTTTAACAATACTCGAGCAATCGCAATACGTTGGCGCTGACCACCGGATAACTTAATACCACGTTCACCTACTTGTGCGTCATAACCAGTATTACCATGTGGGTCGGTTAACTCTAAAATAAATTCATGGGCTTTTGCTTGTTTGGCTGCTTGTATCATTTGTTTGTCACTGGCTTCTGGATAACCATAAAGAATATTTTCGCGTACACTTCGGTGTAATAACGATGTGTCTTGTGTGACCATACCTATACTTTGACGTAAACTTTCTTGGGTCACATGTTTAATGTTTTGCCCATCTATTAATATTTCACCTTCATTTACATCATAAAAACGCAACAATAAATTAACAATGGTTGATTTACCCGCACCAGAGCGTCCAATTAAACCTATTTTTTCCCCTGCTTTTATTTTTAAATTTAAGTCTTTTAAAACAGCACCTTTATCGTCATAAGCAAACATCACTTGTTTGATATCGATTTGGCATTTTTCAACTATTAATTCTTTTGCGTCTTTTTTGTCTTCAATTGAATAGGGTTTTGATAATGTATTCATGCTGTCGATGACAGTACCAATATGTTCAAACAACGCCCCTATTTCCCACATAATCCACTGGGCCATACCATTAATTCTAAGTGCTAAACCAATAGCTGTTCCAACTAAACCTGCGGTCACTAAACTTTGAGTCCACAACCAAATACCCACAAATGACATAATAAATACAAGTACATAGTTTAAACTTTGAATACTGACGTTTAAACCCGTGACATAACGCATTTGGATATACACGGTTTGTAAAAAACCATCCATGCTTTCTTTTGCGTATTGTTCTTCGCGTTGGGTATGTGAAAATAATTTAACTGTAGAAATATTAGTGTAACTGTCAACTATTCTGCCTGTCATGTTTGAGCGTTCGTCTGCCTGTATACTTGATATAGCCTTTAATTTAGGCACATAATACATTTGGATAAGCACATAAAATATTAACCAAACCAACATCACTAACATCAAATACACACTACTTACACCTAACAATATTAAAATTGTGATGAAATAAGTAGTCACATACACCAAAATATTGGCCAGTTTTAATACACCTTCGCGAATGGATAATGCATTTTGCATCACCTTTGTGGCGAGTCTTCCTGCAAAATCGTCTTGGTAAAATTCAAAACTTTGTTTTAATAAATATTTATGCGACATCCATCTAATTGCCATTGGATAATTACCCAACAAACTTTGATGCACAATTAAAGCATGTAAAAATGTCACTATTGGTAATGCCACCACACAAACAACTGACATCCATATCAATTCTTTTTTATGTTCACTAAATAATGTTTCTGGCTCTGAGTTTATAATCCAATCAATTAATTGCCCCATAAAACCAAATAAACTGATTTCCATTATGGCCACACAAATAGTCAAAAAAGACATCATCAAAATCGGTTTACCCATACCTTTTGAATAAAATTTTATATAATTAATAAAAGTATTCGGTGCAGCCTGAGTTTTAGTATCAGGATAAGCTTTGGTTATTTTTTCGAAAAAACGATATAGCATTAAAAATCTCCCCATAGGGTTTGTAGCACACTGAGTAATACAACAGGTGCGGTTTCTGTTCTTAATATTCGTGGTCCTAATGTGGTGGCTGTAAAACCATGTTTAATAGCTAGATTAATTTCGTCTTGAGTTAATCCACCTTCTGGTCCAATTAGCGCACACACATTTTGATTTTGTTCGATGTCTTTTATATTAGTGGCGTCTCTGTGATGTAAAACCAGTTTACAGCTGTCTTGTTCTAACTCAACAAATTGCTCGATCAACATCGGTGTATTAATAGTAGGCACTACATTACGTCCATTTTGCTCGCAACTTGAAATCGCCACTTGTTGCCAACGATTAAGTTTTTTCTGCAGTTTTTCACCTTTCAGTTTTAATTCACTGCGACTAGTTATTAAAGGGGTAATTTGGCTGACACCTAATTCACTGGCTTTTTGAATGGCGTACTCCATTCTGTCCCCCAAACTCATACCTAAACCGATATGAGTTTGTAGATTAGATTCACGACTTTCATCGAAAAACTGCAAAATATTTAACGACACATTTTTTTTATTGGCAAACTGTACTGCACATTGATAATAACCACCGTCGCCATTAAAAACACGAACTTGGTCATGCTCTTTCATACGTAATACAGAGCCTAAATAATGACTTGGCGCTTTGGCTAAGTTCAAAATTTGATCCAGGTTTATTTGTGTGTCGATGTATATTCTGGGATTTTTCATGAAACTTTAAAGCACCTCTTTCATGGCATCAGCCATTACTTCAAACAATTTATCAATTTGTTTATTGTTGATAATATACGGAGGCATTAAGTACATCACATTACCTAATGGGCGTAATAGACACCCATGTTTTAATGCATATTGATAAATGGCAAATCCACGACGCTCTTTCCAGTCGTATTCTTCGTTGGTGTCGGTGTCTTTTACCATTTCAATTGCGGTGATCATGCCTGTTTGCCTTACTTCAGCAATGTGTTTTTTAAGTAATGGGTCTTCTTTTAACGCATTGGCTTTCTTTAAAATGTATGCCGCGATTGTTAAATTGTTTTCAACAATATTATCTGTTTCGAAAATATCAATACAGGCTAATGCCGCCGCACAGGCTAATGGGTTACCT
>JALJPK010000010.1:4065-35647 GCA_022968985.1 Pseudomonadales bacterium
GTGAGTGTAAAAAACCTTTTAACGAAGCGTAATCATCATAAAATGCGTTATACATTTTTGTGGTTGTCATAACCGCACACAAAGGCAAATAACCCGCAGTTAATGCTTTTGATAACAACATAATATCAGGTGTAATACCGGCTTGATCACAGGCGAATAAGGTTCCTGTTCGACCAAAACCTACTGCAATTTCATCGGCTATTAAATGTACGTTATATTTATCACAGGCTGCTCTTAATAACTCTAAATACACCGGGTGGTACATACGCATACTGCCAGCACATTGCACTAATGGCTCTAGAATAACCGCACACACTTCTTCGTGATTATCTTTTAATGCTTGTAACATAGGTTCAAACATTTTTATTGTATGAGACTTCCAGTTGTCTTTTTCGATTAAATAACAATCAGGTGTTGGCACCGTAATCGGTTTTAACAATAATGGCTCATAACATTCTTTATATAGAGCAACATCACCTACTGCTAATGCGGCTAATGTTTCACCATGATAACTATTTGATAAATTCACAAATTTGGTTTTATTTTTTACACCTTCATTTTGCCAAAAATGGAAACTCATTTTCAAAGCTACTTCGATTCCTGAAGAACCATTATCGGCGTAGAATACTTTATCCAAGCCTTTTGGGGTGATTTCTACTAATTTTTCAGCTAACTCAATACCGGGCTGATGGGTAAATCCTGCAAAAATGGCGTGTTCGATTTTTTCTAATTGATCTTTTACCGCTTGATTAATCTTATCATTAGAATGTCCAAGGGCATTAACCCACCAAGAACTAATCGCGTCTATATAAGTATTACCTTCAAAATCCTCTAAATAGACTCCTTTACCTTTTTTAATCGGAATTAATGGGTACTGTTCGTGATCTTTCATTTGAGTACAAGGATGCCAAAGTACTTTTAAATCTCTTTTCATCCAATCTTGATTATTCATTTACAACGACCACTAACTAAAAAACGGAGGCCAATTGTATCAAATTGGCTCAATAGTTCTACTGAAGTCGCATTTTGTGCAGTGGATACGTAAAAAAACAAAAAAACCCGCTTTTTATAGCTTGATTCGCATTTTCACTGGTTTATACTGAGCTTAGTTTTTACGACAATCTCAATATTAGATTGAGATTGATTTTTATATATAGAATTATATCCAGGACCAAAAAATTATGGCTAAGAAATCAACAGCTATCAAAGACAAATACACTAAAACTCAGATCATCGCTGAAATCGCTGAGAATACAGAATTAAGCAAAAAAGAAGTGACTGCTGTTTTAGACGAATTAGGTGACTTAATTGAACGCCATATCAAAAAACGTAGTGTTGGTGAATTCACATTACCGGGTTTGTTAAAAGTAGTAACTGTTAAAAAACCTGCTGTTAAAGCACGTAAAGGTATCAACCCTTTTAATGGTGAAGAAACAATGTTCAAAGCGAAACCAGCAAGTACTGCTGTTAAAATTCGTCCATTGAAAAAATTAAAAGAAATGGCTCTATAATTTATGCTTAGGTTAATTCCTTTGTATTTAAAAAAGCAGATATTCGTATCTGCTTTTTTTTTCCTATGCCTTTCGTTTTCTTTTGCCAGCGATACAATTGATGTTGATCAAGATCTATTAAATGCACTCAAACAAACCAATTTAGATTCGTCTGAAGATGTGAAATTTAATGCATTTTTATGGCTTAACATCATGGATCACAATATTAAAAAATATTTCCCTGATGAGAAAAAAAGACAACAATTTTTAAAGTTAGTTTACCAAGAAGCGTCAACCGCTGGATTACCACCTGAATTAGTATTGGCTGTGATTCATACTGAAAGTGGATTTAAACGCACCGCTCTTTCCCGTGCGGGTGCTTTAGGTTATATGCAAATTATGCATTTTTGGCTTGAAGAATTAGATAGACCTGATGATAACTTATTTAATACCCAAACCAATTTACGTTTTGGATGTACGATATTAGCGCATTATTTAAAAATTGAAAAAGGAAATTTAAATCGAGCATTAGGGCGGTATAACGGAAGTTTAGGACGCATGAAGTATCCTAATAAAGTATTAAATTACTGGCGTCATTATTGGTATTACGGTGAATTCGATAAACTTAAATACTAACTGATTTAACGGATCCGCTTAAACTATACCTTCAACTATTCAAATATCATTCGCTTTTCTTCTGCTGATTTAACGAATCTGTTTAACCTGTATTTTTAATTGTTCAAACAATACTCGTTTTTCTTCATCTGATAACTATGTTTGATTGAGACTGACTTAACCTAGTTTAACGAATCTGCTTAACCTGTTCTTTCCACTGCTCAAACAATACTCGTTTTTCTTCATCTGATAACTATGATTGCGACTATCTTAACGGATCTGCTTTACCTGTATTTTCAACTGCTCAAACAATACTCTTTTTTCTTCCGCTGATAATTCTGGCTGGGATTCTATAGCTGGTGTTAATGATGAAACATCCCAATTTGGTGTATATGACTCATTATTATGTAACGATGAAGTATCTATCGACTGATTTTCACTTGGCTGGGTACTTAAGTTGGCGGTTTCTACATTAATGGCTGGTTCATTCTTTTCAACTAATTCTGACAAATAAAACATTGCCTCTTCATTGCCATCCCAACTTGGATCTTCTGGATTCATTTTTTCCAAACGATCTTCCAGCTTTTGGATGAAATTTAATAAAGTAGGGGTATCGGGTTTATTTTGTTCAACCCATTTTTTAGCAGAATCCGCATTGGTAGACATGTTTTTCTCATTATATGACAGGCATAAAAAAACGAGTTTTAACCTCGTTTTATATTTTACATGATTTTAATTAAATTGCAGTGCGCACATCACGAGCAATTGCTTTTAATTCCACTAACTTATCTGTAATCGATTTTTGAATGCCTTTTTTCTCAAATTCAGATAAATGAGTTAGCTCATCTAATTTGATACGATGTAAATGCATACAAGGAGTACCCGAGTCAAACTCTCTTAAATCGCCTTTAATCAATATTGGTAAAAATGGATCTTTACCACCTTGTGATTGCAAAATTTTATCAATGGCTTGCTCAAACGGAATAGGCGCGGGTTGCACTTTTTTGTTTTTATAACGTACAACTAAATACAACCCAGTTTTACCAATGGTTTCACCTGGAATAATATGCAAACCAGTATCACGAATACATTCGTTAGGTACACTGTGAAAAGTATCATGAAAGGCATAAGGGTTTGGCAGAATCACCATTTTCTCAACATCTTCATTGGGAAAATTGATTGTGTAATTGGTATAAATTTGTTCAATCGATGCTGAGTATACACATATCTTTGATTCAAAGATCATAACAAAATCAGCGGCTTTTTTGCGTTGATTTATGGAGTCAAAACTCCACTCTAGATCTTTATTACTCATTGAATCATTAAAGCTCATATCGTTCACCTGATTGAATTTATATATTATTATTTTAACCACTTTTAATTAACTTTCCATAGCCATTTAAGTGGTCTGTGATAAGCATCAATTTTATTAATACTACTAGTGCTCAATAATTGTAAATGTTTACAAAACTGAACTACAATTTAACAGTATTCATAGTATTTAAAATAGCATTTTTATCATGAAATCTGTATCTAAATTAGTTAATTTAATCAAATTAGAGCGAAATACTAACAATTCTTTACTGTTTACAGGGCAATCCGAAGATTTAGGTTTTTCAAAAGTGTTTGGGGGGCAGGTAATTTCTCAAGCTTTAAGTGCGGCATGTCAAACAGTTCAAGATCGACCCCCTCATTCTTTACATGCTTATTTTGTTAGACCTGGTGATATCAATCTATCCATCGAATATCAAGTTGAAATTATAAGAGACGGCAGAAGTTTTTCAGTTCGACAAATTAACGCCTCACAAAATGGCAAAACAATTCTAACGATGACGGCGTCATTTCAAAAAACAGAAATAGGACTCGAGCATCAAGTGAGCATGCCTAATGTTCCACCACCTGAGTCACTTAAACCTATTAGCGAGCTTTACCAATACCATCAAGCAGAAATACCCGAACACATTCGAGAGCTTCTATTGGCGCCAAAACCCATTGAATTTAGAATTGTAGAAGCACAAAACCCATTCAGACCCCAGCATACTATTGCAAAAAGGCACATGTGGATTCGCTCAACTAGTAAATTACCTGACGACCCATTGATACATCAATGTATGTTGGCTTACACTTCAGATTATGGTTTTTTAGAAACGGCGTTAATGCCACATGGTTTATCGATATTACAACCCGATTTAAACATTGCCAGCTTAGACCACGCTATTTGGTTTCATCGACCTTTTCGATTAGACCAATGGTTATTGTATGTGGCTGATAGCCCCAGTGCTCAGAATGCAAGGGGCTTTGTAAGAGGTGAAATCTTTACGCAACAAGGTGAGTTAGTGGCCTCTATTGCTCAAGAAGGAATGTTCAGGCGCAATGAGAAAACGTAAATCTACTAAAACTTAAGCATCTGCAAATAAATACCCTGAGTTCCGCACTGTTTTAATTCTTTTTGGGGAATCAAGTTTTGAGCGTAACATTGAAATAGTGATATCTATTTTACGATTTTGACCGTCGTACTCAATGCCTCTTAAGCTTTTAAAAATAGCCTCTCGCGACATTACAAAACCAGCATTTTTTGCTAAAAACCACAATAACTCATATTCTGGATTGGTAATTTCAATCGAATTACCATCTACAGTTAATGATCGGTTGCCGCTATTAATCACTAAAGGACCAAATTTTAATACATCAGCGGTCTGTTTAGGCATATTCTCAGTTCGACGTAATACCGCCCTTAATCTAGCTAAAATTAATCTTGGTTCGCTGGACTTTGAAATATAATCATCAGCCCCAAGCTCCAGCCCTAAAATTTGTTCAATAGAATCATCTTTAGATGAAAAAATAACCAACGACTGATTATATTTACCATGAATTTTTCTACAAACTTCAAAACCATCACAACCCGGTAGAATTATCTCTAACAATACCAAATCAGGTTGAGTTTCTATTATGACATCAATAGCTTCTAAGCCATCGTGTACCATTTGGGTTTTGAAACCCTGAGATTCCAAATATTCAGCCGTTACTTGAGCTAAATCTTTATCACCTTCAATAATCAACACGCGCTTATTCATACTATCCTCCTAAATAATTATGCTCTGCTTTACCTTAGCAAGACAGATATTAAAGCCTTGTAAAAATATTGCATAGTAGTTAATTCAGGAAGTGGACAATAATGGGCACTTTATTGCTGTAATGAGAGTTAATAGCCCTTTTTTGTCACTTACCGCTAAATTCTAACTCAAATTGTGCATTTTCTAATAAGTCGATCTCATTTAATAAGTCCATTTGCAAAATAGTCTGGCTTTCTAACCATGTTTGTTTAAATTTCAACTGCACTTGTTTGTTATTTACCAAAATTTTTACATTCTCATGAGGGTTATCCTGCCGATTAATATTAAACAAAACAGCAAACCTTAATAGAAGCAATACTTTTAAGAAATCGTCTTTATTAAACTGTTCAAACATTCCTGATTTCTTGTCTATCTTTTTCCTTTGATTTTTTAATAATTCCGCAAGAAAACGCTGCTGTTCTTGGTTAAAGCCTGGCATATCCACATTTGCAATAATATAAGCCGAATGTTTATTAAAATGCTTTGAATTAATATTGAGCCCAACTTCATGTAATAACGCGGCCCAATTTAATAACTGAATAAACTCAGGTTTTTTAATGCACCAGTCATCTGCGCATTGTTGATACAAATGCATCGCGGTTTTTTGCACTCTTTTAGCTTGCTGTTTATCAACATGATATAAAGAAGCAATACTTTCGGCTGTGCGTTGACGAATATCCACATTTTTTAAAACCCCTTCCATTTCATATAACATACCTTCGCGCAAACCACTGTTACTAACATCCATTGATTCAATTTCAAAGGTATGAAATATCGCAATCAATACTGCTAAGCCAGCACAAAAAACAGGTTTTCTGTCATCACTTAATCCGGCTAAATTGAGAGTATCGACATGCTCTAACTCACAACATATATCTTTAATTTCTTCTAATTGCGTAAGGGTAATACTATTGTTATTTTCTTGGCCTGAAATGGCCTTACAAACCGCCAGAATAGATTTAATAGATCCAGAAGCGCCGATACAATTGTCCCACCCCATTACTTTATATAACGGAACAATAGGCAATAAAGTTTGGCGAGCTTGCAAAATAGCCCGACGAAAACGTTGTTTGGTAATATAACCATCATAGAAAAACTTTTTATTAAAACTCACACAACCCATCGGCATACTTCTTAAGATATGAGGGGTAAACGCTTCGCCAATAATAAATTCAGTTGAGCCGCCACCTATATCAATTACCAAACGTTTATTTTGGTCATGATGAGTATGTGCTACCCCTGAATAAATCAATCTGGCTTCTTCAAAACCTGAAATAATTTCAACTGGATAAGGAAAAATATCCAAAGCACGATGTATAAAATCGTTGGCGTTTTTGGCAGTACGTAAAGTATAAGTCCCCACAATTCTAATTTTGTCGGGATGGAAACCCGCAATATTGTCTCTAATATTAATTAATGCGTATAACCCTCTTACAATTGACTCTTCACTTAATACATTATTTTTATCTAACCCATTTGCCATTCGTACTTTTTGTTTCACTTTATGTAAAACTTGCACACTATCATCAATAATTCTTGCTACCACTAAATGGAAGCTATTTGAGCCAATATCTAATACTGCCACATTAACTGCATTAGACTCTTTTTCATCTAATATAGGATTAGATTGCATAGTTTGCGTATTCATATTATTTTCACTTTATTAAACTTTTTTTTCTAAACGTTTCAGGTAAGCATAAATTTCTAATTGAGATCGTGTTTTCTTACGATTGCCTCGGCGAACATAATGATTTTTTTGCTCCGAATCTATCACTCTCGCTTTTAAAGTGTCTTGAAATTGTATATTTAATATATTTAATATATTTTGTTTTATTTCAGGGTCATAAATAGGGCAGCCTACTTCTACTCGTTGATCCATATTTCTTGTCATCCAATCAGCTGATGATATAAACACTTTATTATCACCATTATTTTCAAATACCATAATTCTTGGATGCTCTAAAAATCGATCCACAATACTGATCACACTGATGTTTTCACTTAACCCTTTGACACCAGGTTTTAATGCACACATACCTCGTATAATCATTTTAATACGAACACCGGCATGGCCCGCCTTATACAATTCATCAATTAGTTTTTTATCAACTAAATTATTAAATTTAATAATAATGCCTGATTTTAGACCATCTTTAGCGTTTTGAATTTCTTGTCTAATTAATAAATAAATTTTGGTTCGACTGTTTAATGGTGACAATAATAAATGTTTGAATTTATGCCTCAAATAAGGTGCTTGAATAAACTCAAACACATCGACTGCTTCTTTTGCTAACTCTTGATTACAAGTAAACAAACTCATATCTGTATATATTTTTGCAGTTTTTTCATTAAAGTTACCTGTACCAAAATGAACATAACGCACAATATCGCCTTTCTCTTTTCGAGAAACCACACATAATTTACAATGTACTTTTAAAGACGGCGCACCAAAAACCACTTTAATACCCGCGCCTTTCATTTTTTTAGCCCATTCGATATTATTTTCTTCATCAAATCGGGCTCGTAATTCAACCAATACTGTGACTGATTTTCCGTTATCCACCGCATCAATTAACGAATTAATAATACGGGAATTTTTAGCCACACGGTAAATATTAATTCGAATATGTTTAACACTCGGGTCAAATGCTGCTTGCCTTACAAACTCGGTGAAATGCAAATAACGGTGATATGGGTAGTGTAATAGAATGTCTTTATTTTTAATGGCATCAAAAACCGTGTCAAAATCAGTAAAATCCTTTGTGCTAATGGCAGGTAACTCAGGATTTTCTAAATAATCGCGCCCTTCATTTGGGAACTTCATAAAATCTTTGAAATTACGGTACGCACCACCTGGTACCATGCCATCAATATTAGACAGCTTTAAACGACGTTTTAAATAATGCAGCATTTCATCGGGCATATTACCGTCATAATTAATGCGAACTGGCTCAGCACTTAAGCGTTGTTTCATACTCAGAGACATTTGCTCAACGTAACTTTCATCAATTTCATCATTAATGGAGTATTCAGAATCTCGTGTCATTTGAAATGAATAGGATTCAATTGAATCAAACTCAACGAAACCTTTAAAAATTTGTGGCAGGCATATTTTAACAATGTCATCGAGTAGAATAATGTGTTTTTGTTTACGCGATTTTTGAGGAGGTATTACAACAAAACGAGAAAGCTGATGAGACGGCACTTCAATTACAGCGTATTTAGTCGGTTTATCTTCCAGATGTAACGCCACAAATAAATAAGTGCAACTATCGTTTAAACGTGAAACCAAATCGACTTTATTATGTAATAAAACAGGAGCGATATGACGTAATACTTTATTTGTAAAAAACTGTCTGGCCCATTTAGTCTGATATTCGGTTAATTCGTTTTGTGTATCAATACAAATATTATAACGTTTTAACACTTTAACAATATCAGTATAAATCGATTCAAATTTTATGGTTTGTTGTTCCACTTTATTTTGAATATCTTCCATTATTTCTGATTGTTCAGCCGCTTTATCCGTTTCACCTTTATTGGATAAAATCAGAATATTACGTTTTACCTCAGCCACACGAACACGATAAAACTCATCTTGATTACTTGAGAAAATACCTAAGAAACGAATCCTTTCAATAACAGGGTTATTTTTATCACCCGCTTCTTGTAAAACCCGCTGATTAAAAGATAACCAACTCAACTCTTTTGGGTAATATCTATCTTTTTCTGTATTCATAATATTCTACACAATTTAATAGCTAAAAAAGTCTCAAAATGAAAAACACCTAAACAACATAATCCTTAAGAGATAACATTACGATTTAACCCAAACAGATTATGATAAGTTCTACTGTATTTCAATTAAAAGATAGCGCTTTAATACTCTAATTACGTGTTAAGTCAATTATAGACACCTATTTATATCAAACCCACCTCTTATAATAAAACCTGACTCAATTATATTGTAAAACACAACTTATCTCTTATTATGTACCCAGTTCTCAAATCAACGTACTGCAACAAGACTTATACATTTAATACATCAACCGTAAGCACAGTGTTAGGTTTTAACGCAGTTAATCAGTATTGATTTGTGCAATTGTATATTCAGGTCATTACAGTAAGCCTTAATACAAAAAGACACATCATTAATACTGGAGTTTTGATATTGGCTGGGCAACATGGCGAAAAAACATAGTTTATAACCCAATGCACAATGCAAATAGCCAATTGTAATTGACAGAAACAATGTTTGTTTTAGGATAAGCCCATATATACAGCTCACAGTGCAAATTTATACAGAATAGCTAAATCAACTAAAATGATTGAGTTAAACCCATTAGTGTCTTTAAAAATATACAGACGGACCCATAGAGAACATAATCAAGCAAAAGTATTAAAGCTATTTCAAGTTGGGTTGTGAAGAGTGTGCTAGATTAGGCGCTTTTTTTACTTTATAATAAATGGAAATGAACAATCAGATTTATAGTAATTTCGACGCCGTAAACCAGTTAAACTAAGGCTGTATATTACAACGCAATTCATTCATTTAATCGTATCCCTTTTATATATACGAGCATTTTTTTCGCATTTAATAACACCGATATAATTTTATTTTTTATTATGGATTATCAACATGAACACCGATCAAAAAAACCATATTAATAAAAAATTAAATTCATTTAACTCGCATAGTTTATCCGATTTAAAAAAAGCAGAACTAATGGACCGTGTTGATACTAAATTTATCGTACCGATTCATTTACTTGATTATATTTTCGATAAAATCAACAGAAATTATACTGTTTTGGAAATTAATTCAAAACGTATTTTTGAATATCAAAATACCTATTATGATACTAAAGACTTTATATTCTACAGGAACCACCACAACGGAAAACTGAATCGATTTAAAGTGCGTTGTCGAAATTATGTAGACAGTGATTTATCGTTTTTAGAAGTGAAATTTAAAAACAACAAAAAAAGAACTTATAAAACAAGAATAAAAGTAGATCACCACCCAAATGAAATCATTCAAAAGTCAAAAGACTTCCTAAACAACGCAGGCATTACTGACGGACACAAGTTAGTTATCGTACAAAAAAGCGGTTACCATCGTATTGCTTTTGCAGATGAACAAAACGCAGAACGATTAACCCTTGATTTAAACTTACATTTTAGTCAGCCGCATCAATCCAATAAACAAATAATAGGTGAGCAGGTTATTTTTGAATTAAAACAAAATAAATTAAACCGTCGTTCATCTTTTTTTGATGTGATGCGCCAGTTAGGTATTAAACCCAGCTCGTTCAGCAAATACTGTATTGGCATGGCTTTAACTTATGAAAACAAAATAATCCGAAAAAACAATTTCAACAAAGTGATGCGAAAAATCAGCACACAAGCTGTCGCAGAAGTATAAAGAGGTAATAATGGAAGAAATTTTTATGAACACAAGCGCGAAAATAATGGAATCTGGTGGAATGAACAGTATATTCACTGCCGACTTTTTAATCGGTGGATTAATTAACTTAATATTTTCATTAATACTATTAAGAATGATTTATTACAAACACTCACCTAACCGTGAAATGTTATTTGGATTTTACTTATTTGGTAATGGGGTATTTTTGATTACTGCTTTATTACATGATGTAGAAATGTCGGTGGGTTTTGCAATGGGTTTATTTGCTATATTTTCAATGTTACGTTATCGCACTGAATCAATTGCTATTCGAGATATGACTTATTTATTCATTACTATTGCAATTGCTTTAATTTGCGCAGTGGCCACCATATCTTTTATATCAACAATAATAATTTGTTCCTTTATTTGCGCATTAGCAGCCATTTCTGAGAGTCACATTCTTGCACCTAAAGTATTAGAAAGTAAAATAACTTATGATCGTGTCGACAATTTAATACCTGAATGTCGTGAACAATTAATTGAAGATCTTAAAACAAAAACAGGGTTAGATATTATTAAAATTCAGGTGGGTAATATCGATTTTTTAAAAGAGAGCGCTACGATTAAAATTTTTTATAAGCCTACTATATAGAACCTAAAACTAAACTAAAAAAGTGGGATATTAAATATCCCACCTTTAGTTAGCAACATAACCTCTTCAAATCTAAAAATCATATTCATCAATGATTGATCTAATAGCTCATCACCCCAGCGTAAACATAAACGACACCTTAACAAAACCATTTAAGTCACATTCAACTCATATTCAACTCAAATTTAGTGACCATTAATTTTAATCCCATATTCATCAATGATTGATGCTGGATCTGCTAGTTCATCATCCCAGCGTAGAGGCGGTACTTTGCCAAACGATGGTTCATGCATACCAAAAGTACAAATGGGCCCGTATGGGTAGTCTTGGGTAATATAATAACCATACACACCATTAATATCCGTGGCACCATTACATTCATCTAAATTACCTGTATTAAAATCATCAAAAACCCAGTCATCAATGTACCGCCCTAATGGCACACCAAACGGTTCACTAGTGAAACTAAAATCAAAATCGTTTATTCGATTAATTACATCCCATGGTGTTGGTGGGGTGCCATGTTCTTTAAATGCAGGAGTATCAGTATAAGGTTGGCGTGATTGTCCAAATCCATTTTCGTCTGGGTTTAGCTGCCAATTTTTAAGACTATAACCCGGTTTTGCTTGCACCAAATCACCAGCTTGATTAATAAACCACATTCCAAAAATTGGAAAACCATCTTTAGCAAAACCGATTAACGGTGAGCCATTTAAGCCTGGTGCAATGGTAGCTTCGTCATTACTTTGCAAAGGATGGGTCATGGCGTGGTAATGATAAGTACCCTCAAAACCGTGGCCAAAATATTCATCAAAAATAGCTGCCATTTTCTCAGCTGTTGGATCTTGTAACGAATAAGCGGGTATTTCAAACCATACTGAACCGTCACCACAGCCTGTAGAATTACCTGCTGCATTCACTCGGGCGTGTTCTGGGTTATAACAAAAACCAGAATCCATCGCGATACCCACACCATTTAATAACACACCATCGTAATCCATAAAATTAGTTGGATTACGGTCCGTATCATCAGCCACTCTAGGGTTTGACATCATTGGATTAATTGGAAGATAAGTTAATTGCATGTCGTCATGATCAATATGGGTGACCCAAACGTTGTCTTCATTAGGTGAACCAACGTCCCAACCTAAATCATGATTGGGAATCATGTTATGTCGCATACGACAATGTGTTGCTAACTGAGGATCAGTTGTTTCAACTACTGTAGCGTAATTCCAACCACCGGCTATATTGGCTTTTGTCGGATCTTGCACATAACCCCCACTAACAATTACCATATCGATAAACACGATACTTTGTTTATGTGTACCTGGATAATAAGGCGCATCGACTGCAAAATTTGAACGGTCGTCCATACCATTTGAACCATAGTCACCATTATTCGGATCACTCACATAGGCCCGACAATCTGGATTTCTGTTGGTTAATACCACATTAAGCATACCATTGGCTGATTCGTTTAAATCAGGATTTATGTCGAAGGACGTTTCAGTTATTAAATCAGAGTCAATAGTTTGAGTTTGGGTATCGGTTTGAATTGGGGTTTGGGTTTGGGTTTGGGTTTGGGTTTCGACTTGGATTTCGGTTTGAGAGTCATTAGGTATATTCTCCCCATCTGCACAAGCGATAACAGCCAATAAAAATGGACTTATAATTAACACTTTATTAACGCTTTTTTTACCCATTAGTTAATTCCACAACAATATTTAAGTGGTCAAAGTATAGCAATAAATATAAGCAAAAATTGTGCTTAAACTGTGCAACAAATGTGGAAATAAATCAATTTACAAGGCATTACTTATAATTGAATTCTAAATTAACATTCACATCATTTAAAATAAATGTTCATATTAATTTTAAAAAAAACCAAGACCTGAAAGTAGGTTCGACTTTTACTATCGACTAACTAGTTAACACAACTAATTAAACAAAGATGTATGTGTCACAGTTCTTATTTGTTATTAATACAATTTTATAGCTTAAACTAACGGATTTTTTTAATTAAATAATGGAAATGGATTTTGTTTGTTTTTGATCAATCAATTAGATAAGCACAAATTCACGATTATTAGCTTGGCTTAATTCAATATTGTTTGGTATGAATCAAATTAATCCATTTTTCCTTAGTGGATTGCGGTAAAAAACTGGCTTTAAAACTTTTGATACATAAATCACTAACCTGTGTTTCATTAATATTTAGATCTTTGACTAACGCATAAAAATTTTCATTTAAGTAGCCTCCAAAATAACTAGGATCGTCGCTATTTACTGTTACTAACAACCCTGCGTCTAACATCTTAATGATATTATGCTGAGCCATAGTTTTGAATACTTTTAGTTTGAGGTTAGATAACGGGCAAACAGTTAATGGCATTTGTGTGTCTTTTAAATATTGCAGCAAAACCGGATCATCACTTGCGCGTATTCCATGATCAATTCTAACAACGTCTAACTGCTTTATTGCATCCCAAATATATTGTGCGGGACCTTCTTCACCCGCATGTGCAACACGCTGCAAACCTAATTGTTTCGCTTTTAAAAATACATTTTTAAATTTTTCAGGGGGATTACCCACCTCGGCACTATCCAACCCTACCGCTTTGATCATATGCAAATAATCTTTGCTTTGCTCTAGTGTGTCTAAAGCACTTTGTTCATCTAGATGTCTTAAAAAACATAATATTAAATAACTTGATATATTGTATTTTTGTTTGGCTTCAAGTTGTGCTTTGTTAAATCCGCTCATAAAACTATCAAAAGGTATTCCACGAAGTGTATGAGTTTGTGGATCGAACATAATTTCTGTGTGTACAATATTATTGTCATGGCAAGATTCAAAATAGGCCATCATTAATTGATAGAAATCATCTGCATCACGTAATACATCAGCGCCTATATAATATAAATCTAAAAAAGATTGTAAATTATAAAATTGATAAGCATCTTGAATCTGCTCTACATTGTTGTAGGGTAACGTTATTTTGTTCTTTTTAGCTAAAC
This sequence comes from Pseudomonadales bacterium, assembly GCA_022968985.1. Taxonomy (GTDB): domain Bacteria; phylum Pseudomonadota; class Gammaproteobacteria; order Pseudomonadales; family Natronospirillaceae; genus Marinicellulosiphila. The sequence goes on from JALJPK010000010.1 coordinate 18,367, forward strand.
GCAGCATTAATTCAGGCTCTAACGTGCCTTCAATGTGTAAATGTAATTCTGCTTTTGGTAAAACATCAATTAAATCAAAAATCATAACGTACTCAGTATTTTGTTATCTGAACAAATATAAAAACAAGACAGTAGCGTAATTAAGGGGTTTTTAAATGTATTAATTCCGCTGATATTTAATATATTAATTGAGTGGTAGAGATACTGCAAAAAAACTTTAACAATATATTAATAATATTATTTTTAAAGGACAGTCACTCACAACCATGTTTATATTTAGTTTAATACGAAAAAAGTTATACACCTTAAATAAAAAAGGCCAATTTATTAAAAATTGACCTTTTTTATTTAACATATTTTTAGAAATCCCAATGAAATAAATATATAATTTATTAGATTTGAACTTTATCCTGAAGATTAAAACGATGGATATACTGGTCACGCACTGTAATTGTACGTTTAGAGCGACTCCATCCTGCCCCACCACTGCCACCTGGAAAACTAAGTGTAATTTGTGAGCGCCAATCAAAAGAGCTAATAATATTAAGCAACAAGTTATCAAGATTATTACTCTCTAAAGCGGCACCAAAAATAGAAGCTTGTAACAATACACGTACTTGCTTAGATTGTTTGCCTTGTGGCATCCATAATGGTTTTAATATTCGTTCCCACGAACTATGTACTTCACTGCCATAATCAGTAGCTTTGCGAATATCCTTTGCATTCATATCAACTAATTTAGCCAATGATGCGTATTTGTTTTGATCATAAGCGATGGCAAGCGCTGCTATTTGAAAGGCTCGTCGTGCATCTGAATTATGTTCACCTTTAACCGACCACTTTTCTCTTGGTATTTCTGTTGCTTCAATCATAAGTGAACGCACTCTCGATGACAGTATTTGTAGGGCATTTTCAGGTAACTGGGTCACCGCATAATGTGTTGCAAACGCATCGGCTAGGGTTTCTTCATTACCTAATGTTGGTAGATCAAACTGGCGAAGTAAACCATGACCAAGCTCATGTAATACAACATGAATTAAAACGTTTTGAGCAAAAACTGAAACCTCGGCATCCGCAGCATTACCATCACCTTGGTACCAACAGTTTACATGTTTGTATTTTTCGATAGATTCAAAAAGCGAGTTTTCATCAACATTAAAATATTTGGCAGACGCTTTCGCAAGATCATTTGCGTTTTGGTAAAGTTTCTGGCTGTATATTTTACCCAAAAATTGTTGTACTTTTAATTCGTCTTTAGAAAAATCGTTTAAAAGTGCATTGGACACAATGTCTGACATTTTTGCAGGATTACTCAAATCAATTTTACATATTGAATTAATTGAAGTAGACGGTTTTGTATTTATTGGGGTGACCACCATATTATTTGCTGTATTTTTACAATTGATAAATTTATAAGCTTCAATTGCCTCAAAAAAAACAGCTTGCTCAACATTAAATTCTTTCGCGGCGGCAACAGCAAGTGCTTTTCCTGTTTTAAAAGTGCCACCTGTATTTTGTAGGAACTCCCTAATTTTAGATTCATCCTTTTCTAGTCCAAGCATCAAAACATTAGATACTATATCTGACATTTTTCCTGGATTGTTTAAATCGACTTTACATACAGTAGTAGTCGAAGACTCAGCTGTTGTTATTACTTGGCTGGTCACATTATTAGAAGAGATATTATGAGCTTTATAAATCGCACTATGCTGACAATTTACATCTTTGTATTCTCCAATTGTTTCAAACATCCTATTTTCTTCAATATTAAAATAATTTGCTGCTGCAATGGCAAGATCATGACCTGTTTCAAATTTACCTCGTGATGATTGAATAAACATTCGTACTATTGACCCATCCTTGCCTAAGCCAAGTGTTAGTGCATTAGATATGATATTTTTCATCTGGCCAGGTAAAGTCAAATCAACATTACATCCTGATTCATTAACAGGTTGAGGTTGAGATTGAGATTGAACATCAATTTTAGCTTCACCGTAATTACCATTTACACAATTGGTGTATTTATATTTTTGGACGGCCTCAAAAAGTATTTTCTCTTCTACGTTAAGAGCTTTGGCTGCGGCTTTGGCAAGCTCATCACCCGTCTCATATAAGTCTTGATCATAAGCATTATTTAGAAACCTTTGCACGGTTAACTCTTTCTTACCGAATGCTCGTGTTAAAGCATTGGACACGATGTCTGACATGATCCCTGGATTAGCTAAGTCAACATTACACAGCTCTTTAATACTGGTTTTACTTAACGCTGCATTTGAACATAAAGTTAATCCTATTATGGTGGCAATTAAAAATCCTTTTATCAACATCCAATTATTACTTTTATTTCCTAACTTTTTCATATTATGTATTCTCTTATTTTATATGCATTGCTATAGATAATTATTTCATTATTCAAAAGGGTTTAAAACTGACATTGTGTGTCCTATTAACCCCAAAAAAACTAACAACTAATAGATTAGTTGTAGTATAAGCATTAACCATAACTTATCAACTAATATTTTAGTTTTAATGTAATTTAGAAGATAATTTACCTATACTATTTTGTCTCAAACATAAAAAAGGCTGATACGTTGTATCAGCCTTTAAGTATTAATTTACATTTTATTAGTTTAATTGTTACTTTAATTAAGTCCATTCTTGATTTTTATTTACCTTCACTCATAACTTTAAAAAAGTTGTTAATTACTTTTATATTTTTTTTATTGTTCTCGTCACTTATAAATTTATCAATACTTTTTAAGAATTGATTATCATGAGTTGCATTGTTAGCAAATACACTGGCTGATACTAAAAGTGCAAAACAACTAATAAACGACAACCACATACTTTTATTTTTACCAATTTTATTATTATTATTTACAATTTCATTCACTCGGCTTCTGAAAAATCCTTTTTTACTTAATAAATTTAGATATCCACCTTTTTGTTTGTCCATCAAAAATAATTTAACACTATCAACCAACATAGTGGCGTAATCAATTTCAACTGAATCTTCTTCGAATTTTCCATTTAACACTCTTAATTTATTAATTGCTCGATGATCACAAGCCACTTCTCTTGTATGTTTTAGTTCATTATTCATAATATGAAACAATGGACTAAACCAAACAACACATTCAATTAATCTTACACTTATTGAACTAAGCTGATCTCTACGGGCCATGTGCGCCAATTCATGTTCAATAATAAACTGTCTATTTTTTTCGCTAATAGTTTTAACATTTTCAGGTAATAACACTTTTTTATTAATCAATCCCACTAACGATGGCACAAATACGTCTTTTGAATAGTATATATTCTTTTCTAAATGCTCGGTTGCCCGCGCTTTTATTCTAAACTCATAACCACATTGAACTAATAACCACATAAATTTGATCAAACTAATCAATATAATACTGATTAATAAATATGGAAAAACCTGTAAAACCAATTTAGTGACTGAGTTTTTCCAGTTACCCTCAGCTTCAATTACATTATTATTTAGATCTAAATCGTTTAAGTGTGAATTATCACTTTGTGATTCTAACGACTCTAACTGTTGAAGGTTAAAAACATTGTCACGTTGCTCCACAATGTCATTTATTATTTGTTGATTCGTATTCTGTTGTTGCCAAGGCACTGATTGATACAGGTTTGCCTGATCGACCAACCCATTATTTTGTGTATCGTTAATATCAATACTAATCCAATCTAATTTTTGTAAACCTATAAATAAAACTGGTACTAAAACCAAAGCTAAAATTGAGCTTAACCAAATCCAAGATCGTATTTCTGCTTTCACTTTTATCAATTTAAACAACAACAATAAACTAAATACAAGCGCACCACTGATTAACAGATGTTGCCACAGCACACTAAATATAAGAGTTTCGTTATTCATTACTTTTCATTCTTACTATTTTTTTTATTCTCTAACTCTTTTTTTATATTATCTAAATCGTCAAAATCGATTTCTTTTTCATCTAACAAATGTTGAGCTAACGACAATGATGAACCACCAAAAAACTGCTGCAACATTGATTTTAATACTGTTTTTCTAGCATCATTTTTACTTATTTTAGCAGTGTAAATAAAAGCCCGGCCTTGTTTTTCAAAACCTGCGTAATCCTTTTCTGCCAATATTTTACACATCGTTTGTATTGTTGTGTAGGCATGTTGCTCAGACTTACTTTTTCCCTCGTTTAGTTTTTCATTAATTGCTTTAACGGATAACGCACCAAACTCCCAAAGTACTTCCATAATAATACGTTCACTTTGTGTTAAAAAATCTGACTTTACTCTTCCCATCTTTAGGCCTTTATTTTATTTAAATAATTATTTATTTGAAGTATATACACAGCCACCACATTATCAACTAATTTTTTAGTTTAAATAGCATAATTAAGTTAAAAGGTGCTTTTTGTGGACCTAATTAAAATACACATAACTTCTGAAGATTGATAATTACAATCGTATTTACGTATATCACAAACAGTTAATACATTTTTGTTTTATTTAGCGATGTATTAAGTGTTAACTTATTATTTTAAGTATCTATTATCCGTAAATTATTCAGACACAAAAAAACAAGCTAATAAAGCTTGTCTAAAGTTTCGTCACTGTGATTTATTTTAAAATGGTAAACCTTTAAAGGGGTTCAATTTTAAATTTACAAGTTCAAATTAAAGTTTTTTAAAGAATCGATTTAACCTTGGTATATAGTAGTTAGCGTAATTTAAAGACAGCACTACCGAGTTTGTTCGCCCTATTATTTCATCTCTGCTGACAAATCCTATAAACCGAGAATCTGCGCTGTTATCTCGATTATCACCTAATACTAAATATTGATTCTCAGGCACTATTACTTCTGCGAAACTATCGACCTCAGATCCGTTAATATTATGTTGAATATTGTATTTGTTACCGAATAACGTTTCTTGTACTTGAACATTTAACTTATTTAACTCAGCGTTTTGATAAGTTAATTTCTGATCATTGATATACAGTTCATTATTAATCATTTTAACTGAGTCTCCAGCCACACCAATCACTCTTTTTACTAATCGAATTTCAGCCACTTTGGAATTAAATATAATAATGTCACCTCGGATCGGGTCTGCCAGCTTAACAATTGATTGACCTGAAAATGGCACTCTTAGATCGTAAGCCAGTTTATTTACCAATATCCGATCACCCTCTACAATTGTTGGGTTCATAGAAGCGGTTGGTACAGTATTCCAGTCGGCAATGGCACTTCTAAAAATAACCATCAGGACTAAAAAAATAAGTAAGCCTTTATTTGAATTTAATGATTTTTTTGTCCATTTAATCACTTTTAAGTTTTCCATTTATATAACCTGTATTGATATTATTATAAGAAATTTTGAGACTTAATAATAAACACAGAGTTCCAACATTGTATTTGAGATGCAGGATATAATGACTTTCCACCTATAAAACGGGGGATTTTATGACTTTTGGCCTTGATTTAACTTTTAATTATTATATTTTTCAGGGAAAAAATATGACGGATATTCTACTTTTTTTAGGGTTACCCCTTTCATTTAAAATAAACTAATAATTACCCTACAAGTTTATATTTCACTTTTTTTAATTGTTCGATCAAAGGACACAATTCACTTAAATGTTTAATTTTTAACGGCGTTTCTAAGTTTAAGTTTTGTGGCCAAGAATGTGAGCCTTCAAGCCAGATTGATTTAAACCCTAATTTATAACTGCCCTGATAATCATTTATTGGATGATCACCTATAAAAAAAGATTCAGCCACGTTTGCTTTCATTGTTTTAAGTGCTAATTCAAAAATTCGTTTATCTGGTTTTTCAATTCCTACTTCAGCAGAAATAATAATAGAATCAAAATAATTCTCTATCAAAAGCCGTTTTAGTTTTGCCCTTTGGTTGTTAGCGTTTTGTGCATTAGATACAAGACACAAACGAAACCCCATAGTTAATAATTTATCTAAACATGTTTTCATACCAGCCATCGCTTTAGAATTATTGGGTACCCATTGCTGCCAATGATCAGATAACTCATCAATTTTTTTAGGTTTAAGCCAAATATGCAAAGCGGCTATGGCTGTAAATCGTTGTTTATGCGTTTTATAACCACCATTATCGATCTCATTAAACACAGTTGCCAAATACCCTTTGGGCATATCTTTAATCAGCTGATGTTGAAACTCACTGGCAAAGTGATCAGCATAAGCACTGATGGTTGCTTTTCTATCGGTGAGGGTGTTATCTAAATCAAAAAATACAAATTTCATAAATGGCTTAAAAGTAAAAGTAAAAGTAAAATAATTATATTAATTTTCTTCGTGTCTTACTAATTTAGTAAAGTTGACCTTTAGCCAATTTTTAGTACATTAGCTGTAAATCGATATTTAGCCCCATGCTAATTAAGCGGTAAATAAAACTCCCAACAAATATTCTGACTCATCAAACACATCCAAAGTATTTAGAATGTTTTACACTTATTTAGGGTTTTGTTGACCTTATCCATATTCTTTTTGTTTACAGACTTGCTGTAATACCCAAAAGGGTGTCCGTGAATGCAGATACAACATAATATGTAGCAATCCATCCAAAGTTCTATTTCGAACGTTCATATGGGTCATCACAGTACAGTCATTTTTGGAATAACTAAGCACGAGTTCATCCAAAAAACAAAGCACCTTCTGCACATTAAAAAATTGGGTTCGCCATAATTTTTAATTTTATAGATAAAACATACATCACCGCTTTTTATTTTAATAAATTCCATTTATATATTACCAACAAAGAGAAAGGCCGATTATTTGAGTATCGACCTTTTCTGTTGTGGTTTTACAAGTTTATTGTAGGTATATCGAGTAGATTAATTTAGAGGCCGATTCCACTAATCAGGCTCTAAGCCACTCATATCTACCCAAGATTTTTTCTCACAATAATCAAATATCATATTAACTAGTGGGTTAGACCAACCATTTAAAATGCAGAAATCCCTATTTAATGTTTGATGATGTACATCATGTCGTTCAGGGCTGACAAAAAATCTAATTTTTTGTAATATGTTAGGAATATAGGGTATCTTTTTTTTGTGTGCACAACTGTGAGTGTATTGAGAAATAACCATGGCTGCGATAAAAATTAAACTGAACAAAATAAAATACTGATTTAATAGATTTAGTTGCGCTAATAATAAAAGTAATAAACTAGCAGGTAAACCTCCAAATACTATACCACCCACAGTAAGCTTAACAAACCCTCTGCGCCCTAATGTATCAGGACTTGGATGATGTATTTTAAAATCAAATGTTAACTCTTGAAACGCGCTAATTTTAGTCATTGTTTTACGGCGCATCTTAATATATTCGTCAGAGCCCTTGCTGCCTTTATAAAAAAATAACTCTCGTAATCCAACCCCACTAACACAAGGTCGGTAGTCAAAATAAATGTGCACGAAGCCTGTAAATACGTCAGCAACATATAACGCCAGAAAAAATATAGGAATACTCCATATATTCCAAACCGAATAATCCACTAACAAATAAACAAAAATCAGTATAAATGACACTGATAAAAAATATTGGGTGAGTTGTCTTGCTGTTATATACTGCATAATATTTATTTCTCTTTACGGCCTTAATTCTATTTATTCGGATTTAGTTCGAGTTTGTTTAAAAATACTCTATTTAGTTAAACTTATACTGTCCAATAAACTGTTTATTTTCATTGTGACTTTAATATTTAAAATAAGTATAAAACCACTACTAAAAGACCAAATAAGCTATATATAATTATTATTTCACAGTTTTGTAATATTGTGCAGTTTCATACATAGTAATCAGTAAAACTGGATTTTATAAAAACTCATGAGTGGTTGTTTTTTAACTGTAAATTTCGATGTCTGGTAAATTCGCATAAACTTCTTTACAGGTATTGTATTTTAATAAGGTTTTTACAATTATAGGTAACGGCTGCGGCCATATACCTTGAATATCAGTTTCAAAACGACCTTTAGTAGTAAAGGCTAACTGAACATTTGGTGGTGTGAATTTGGCCTCTACTCCATTTTTATTGCCTCTTGCATCCATTTGGTACCAACCAAAATCTTGTAAATAAACAGCGTTCAAACCATGTAAACAATAAGGTGTCCCTTCACCCGATAAGGATATTCTTTGATAACATAAACCAGCGGGAATTTTATTTGCCCGTAATAATGCGGCCAATAAATGACTCTTAGCATAACAAAAACCTGTGTTGTATTTTAACACATCTGAAGCTTTGCAGGTGACGATATCTGTTTGATAGTCCCAGCTGTGTTTGATTACGTCGCGCACATACTCAAAACAGGCCCTACTTATATCTATATCACTGTTTAAGTTACCTTTTAACTGTCGTGCCATTGTTATGATTTCAGCAGCATTACAATTAATAAATTCAGAACTTTCTAGATACTGTTGCATAGTTGATTCCCTTGGAAATTAAACATTTACTTTGAGTGTCTTGAATTTCAATAACACTTTAGTTAGGCATTGTCATTAACACTTTGGTTAAGTGAATACATATTTAAATCATCTCTTAGTATCCAGCCTTTATTCTTCCAAAAAGTATTTGCTAACGAATTTTGTTTAAATACAAATATATGTGTTTTTAGTATGCCTATTTTTTGCAAAGAATCGATACATGATTTAAACAAACTTTCTCCAATTCCATGCTTACGAAATTTTGGAAGTATTAACAAATATTGTAAATAACCTCTTCTGCCATCATGTCCACACATAACACAACCGACTATTTTGTTATCAATGATTTTAACAAAATTTAAATGAGGGTTTCGTTTTAAATAGTTTTTTGTATTTTCAATCGAGTCAGAATCTCTTATTGTTACACCCGGCGTCAGTTTAAATAGTTCAATAATTAAACTATGGTCATCAATATTCATTTCACGAATCATAATTTAATACCTTTTAATGCAAACAATTCAATCCAGCTCAGCTCAGCTCAGCCATGCATAATATACATAGCCAGTTTAAATACAAAGGACTAAAACAAAGTGACAAAGTACTAATATTGTACTTTTTAGTCCGCGTAATTTATTCGGGTTTATTTTAATGACTGTCGCATTTTTCGACCACCTACGGGTTTTAGTCCATTTTTTTGATAGAACTCTAAAGCCCGTTTAAATTCTGGTAATGGTGGTGTACATAACTCGATACAGGCCCAATTTTGTTGCAAACCATGTTTACGTACTTGCTCTACCAATTTAGAGCCAACACCTGTTGATCGATGCTCAGGACTCACATAAAACTCTTGAATCAACCCCACTTTACCCCCTGCATATAATGCGTGAGTCTGCGCTAATGTCACTACACAAATAGCAGTATTACCTTCAAAACCTAATATGGCAGAATAAAAACCTCGGCTCAATAATGTCTCACATTGTTGTTTGGTTTCATTTAAATCTATATTAAAATGTTGTATTTTGGTTATTTCGCAAATTTCATCAGTGAGTTTAAGCACCATTTGCGCGATAATTAGTGCATCTTCACTTGTTGCTTGTCTAAAAATAACATTCATATCAATTCACCTTGTTTTAATGTATTTCTCTTTTTTCTATAAACAATAACAGCCAAAAACAATATCAACACCATCCACATTTTGGGTTCACTCATATTAGTTGTATCTTCACTTAGATCAAATGAAGATTTAGCTGACATTGCTTGTTTTTGTTTTTTGTATAAAATTTGTTTTTGCGCTTCGTTTTCAACCACTATAAAAGACGTAACAGCGCTCATGATATTGGATGAGAAACTTAATCTTAACATCTGTAGCCATTGTGCTTGTGCTTGGCTAGGATCCAAAATATTTGAGCGCCGTATGGCTTCTAATTCTAGTGCTTGGCGCCAGCCTTTCGTAAATAAAATATCCTTATCTAAAATTGGGTAAGCTTGGTGAATAATTAAACTGGCTTGTTTATTATTACTTATATAACGAATATTTGTCGGCTGATCATCTTGATTTAAGTTGATAGTCAATACAGTTTGATTCAGGTTTATTTTAGCAATACGTTTACCCTGTGTGATATCTTTAGATATTAAAACGTGTTTTAGTAACTGTTCTTTTTTATCAAAACTATAAAATACATTATTTTCATTCATTGTAAATTCCCAATCTTTTAGATCATCCATTAACGTGGCTTCATTTAATTGGTCAGTTAATACTATCATTACAGGGTAATATTCACTGGCATGTTGATATTGATTAAATAATATTTGTTTAATTACACGATCTAAATAAAATCCACCTTGTTTGTGTTGACTTAAACTGATTATTTTCTGTTGCCAATTATTGTTTTGATAAAAATCAAACGACTGGGTATTAACAGAACTATCTACAATAGAGAATTTACTGTTTGTTATTAATTCAGGATATTGATCGATTAATTTTTGCATACGTTTAAGCTGAACATCTAACTCAGTTCGATTACTATTATCAATAATAAAATGAAAATAAGCTTGGCGCTGTACTGGCGTAAGTTTTTCTTTGTGAGACACATTCACATAGGTAAAATATTCGTTGTTATATTCCTCATCTAAATTACTTTTATTATTATTTGTATTAACAACTTCAGCTTCACCAAGCCAAATTTCTTTATCAGCAATTTTTATCATCACTGGTGTTTTATGAATAAATTCAATACCTGTTTTTCTTGTTTCATTTTTTAAAAACGGATAGACATTAAAATTCACTTGATTATTATTTGTATAATAAAGTATACCTGGGTCCCTTCTGGTATTGCGTATTGTATTATAAATCCATAATGCTGCTTTTTTCTCTGATAAAATCCCCTTTTCTTTTTTGTCGCCTACATACAAATAATAATCGCTGATCCACATTAAATCACTCAATTGTATTTGTGTACTGAATTCTTTAAGTCTATTACTTAAACTAGAATTTGTAATTTCTAAATCGACCCAAGTTGTCCAATAATCGTTAACTTCGTCATAAGTACTGCGTGTTGATAAGTTTGTAATATTAACGTTAGTGTTTGATGTATTCACGCTCCTTTCGTTTTTTATTCTTGGCTCTGTATGAGTGTCGTTTGTTATGAATATACGCTGCAATAAATCTATTTTTTTATTAGATAACGTTAAATTATCTAATACTATCCAATTAAACAATGAACTGATATACGGAATTTTTTCACTATAAAAATTAAACGTTTCCTTTTTCTGGCTTTTTATTTGCTCTAAAGTGTTATTTAAGGAACGTACATTCACCTTCATTGGTGTATTGTAATTGGAGTGATACACATAACTTAACGCTTGGTTTAATACTAAACGATCGTAACTAAAACTGCTTAACACTGTAATAGGTAAAATTAAAAACACCAATAATGCGCTTAGTATTAAACGTTTTTTTGAAAATACATTTAACAACAAATGGTATAACTCATTAAGTGTTTTAATATGCACAATGAATACAACCAGAGGCACTAACATTAATACACCCACTCCCATTACGATAATAGCCACTATCGATAAAGGTAAAAATACGATAAAGACTATAAAAAAGTAAATTGAATAACTCAGAGTCATCATTAAAATTAAAAACTGTATTAATTTAAGTTTAATATTTTTGGGATAAGGCAAACACAATAAAAGACCATTTATTAGACTGAGGCAATAAAATATTGGATGACTAAAATCCCCAAATATTCGTTCACCAACGATACGATCAATAAAACCATTATTTAAAATCAATCCAGTTATGGGTGCAATTAATAATAATGGCACTTTCCATAACCAAGCATATTTTATCCATACTCCATTTTTTTTATTATTTAACAAATATATCCATTTAATTAAAAAGAACAGAAAAGCTAATGTACCAATGATAAAAAACATTAAGACAAAATGTTCTTCATGTTGGTTATGTAGATACCTTTCCCAAAGTGGTATCAGCAACATTACAAAAACATACATTATTATAGGAATCGATATCATTTTTAAAAAATTAAGCCATGGTTTTTGTTCATTTGGATTTCGAGTAAAAGATAGTACCAATACAAATAACGCATAACATAAGGTAGGCATTAAAAACGTACCTAGATATAAGAATATATTGCCCATTAACATCCAATTTGGAACACTTCTTGGTAATAAATCAGTTAAATGATAACCATAAATATAAATAAGGGGGATATAAAACAATAACGCTATACAAGCGTAAGTTCTGCCCAAGGTTTGTTTTTTGTTAAGTTTATAAAAAACATAAGCAATATTTATTAGCCAACTAAACATGATGACAGTTGCAAATATAAACCACAGTTTTAAAACCTGTTTTTCTAATAAACTTTCTATAATATTAAACTGTGCGTAATACAAAACCATTAAAATTGTAATAGGTAATACGTTTACAAATAGAATCCATTTTGGATTAAGAATATTATTCATTTGTAAAAACTCCTTGGATTTTTTTGTCAATTAACATATAAAATATCACAAGAAAAGTGACATTAACTAATATACCAATACTTTGATGAATCACCGTATTTGCATTAAGTGTAAACAACGTTGAATGCTCGATTAACATAACGTTTAATATTCGAACACAGTTGGTAATTAACACAAACACATACGCCAGAATCACTGAAACCCCAACACTTAGAATAACCTGATAAATTGTTCTGACTTTATTAAAAAACAGATACAACACAATCAGCATACTAATTAAAAAAAGGTTAAATCCAGAACAGGATTTATTGATAAGCATATCAATACTTTGAAAATAGTAACCTTTATTTATTATGTAATTGGATTGAAACCCTGTCACCCATTCAATTAATTGATTAACAGGCATTAATAACCAAATCAGTTCTTGTGTAGTTGCTTGTCGATAAAATAATTTACAGCCAATAAACATACATATTACTACAACAAGAATTGTCCATTGCGCACTGTTTAGAATGATGTTGTTTACAGCATTAGTTGATTGATTTTTTCGATGTCGAAAACTAGTAATCATTATTTTTTGTGTATTTAAAATGGCCTTAAACATAGTCATAACTTAATATTTTGATGTGATATCCATTATATTTAATGAATGTGTGTTTTTGATGTGGTTTATATGTGTTTTGAATGGACTTTAAGTATTTAGTTCAACTGCTATAGTAATTTAAAATATTTAAACAATCTTTTTGACTCGACTCTTGATTAAGCAAATAAAGTAAACATGAAACTGTAATAGTGAATATATAAATTCACTGCACTGATTAAACTTACTTATATAGCTGTTTATGTACTGTGTATTCAAAACCAAAAAAAAACCAGCATAAGCTGGTTTTTTTTAACAAATCAATTAATGATTATTAATCATCTTTTAACCAATCTGGAATTTCTTCGTCTTCGCCATCTTCTGGTTTAACTACAACTAATAAATCTTTACGATCAATAGCCATTAACAATAATATGTTGGCTGCAACGTATATAGATGAATACGTTCCGACAAAAACACCAACAAATAATGCTAATGCAAAACCAAATAAACTGTCACCACCAAACACTAATAACGCTGATAACACCATTAAAGTGGTTACAGAAGTGATTATTGTACGACCTAATGTTTGGCTAAGGGACACATCTATAATATGTATCACGTCGTCGTTATTAATGTTACGAAAGTTTTCACGAATTCGATCCGATACTACGATCGTATCGTTTAGTGAGTATCCGATTACAGCTAATACTGCAGCTAATACAGTTTGATCGAAGTTAATTTGGAATACACTGAAGAAACCTAATGTAATGATTACATCGTGTATTAACGCCGTAACTGCACCTACTGAAAATTTGAACTGGAATCGTAAACCCACATATAACATCACTAATGCTAATGCGATTAACATGGCTGTTAAGCCTGTCCATTTCATTTCTTCACCAAATGAGGCCGATCTATTTTCCGGTGAGGCTTCTAATACTTCACCTATTTCACTTGAAATTAGCTTTATAATATTAGTTGCTACTTCATTTTCGTCTTGTTTCACAGTAACTAATATTTGAGAATTACCAGCAATATTCTGAACCTTTACACCTTCATAATCATCTGCCAACAATGCCTGAACATCACTTGCAATTACAGGGTCTTGCATGGAGATTTTGATTGCAGTACCACCTGAAAAATCAATACCAAAATTTAATCCACGTGTAACCAACGAGGCCAACGAGATTAAAATTAAAACAATTGAAAATAGTCCTGCGTATTTACGGTACGCCATAAATGGAATTATTTTTTGTTCACTCATGTTGTACTCCTAAATTGAAAGTTTTTTAACTTCGCGACCGCCATACCATAAATTGGTAAGCGCACGAGTTACTAAAATGGCAGTAAACATTGATACCACAATACCTATACCTAATGTTACGGCGAATCCTTTAATTGGACCGGATCCAATCATAAATAATATTGCCGCTACAATAAACGTTGTAATGTTTGCATCTAAAATAGTCACATAAGCACGATCGTAACCCGCTGATATTGCTTGCTGTATACCTAAACCGGCTTTTAATTCTTCGCGTATTCTTGAGAAAATAAGCACGTTTGCATCCACTGCCATACCAACGGTTAATACTACCCCTGCTATACCTGGTAATGTAAGTGTTGCACCCATTGCTGACATAATTGCTACTAACATCAATAAGTTTAAAACTAATGCGATGTTTGCAAACAAACCAAATAAACGGTAAACCAATATCATAAACATAAATACTAACGCGAAGCCTATCAATACAGACATGACACCCACTCTAATATTTTCAGCCCCTAAGCTGGGACCAATTGCATAAGATGCAATGTTACGCATTGGAGCTGCTAACGAGCCTGCGCTGATTAGATTAGCTAATTCAGTAGCTTCAGCTTGGGAGAATCGGCCTGTAATTTGGAACGAACTACCAAACTGACCATTAATTGTGGCCATACTGATTATTTCTTGAGTACGAGTTGTTTTCCAATCTATAACTAATTTACCGTCTTTTTTGGTGTAAACTTTTTCAGATACATTATCAATAAAAACAACGGCCATATCTTGACCTTGGTACTCAGTGGTTGTATCAAACATCAAGTTTCCGCCACGTGCAGATAATGATAAATTCACAACATAATATTTTGTAGAATCTCGTTCAGGGGAAGCGCTTGCTGAAGCGACTTCAGAACCTGTAATAATAATTTCTTTCTTTAATTTATCAGATCCATACCTCACAGATGATTTATATGGCACTTCAATATAGGGACCTTTATCGTCATACTTCATTCTGAATTCTAAATTTGCGTTAGAACCTAAAATTTTATCAGCTGCTGCGCCGTCTTGAATGCCTGGTAATTCAATCACAATACGATTACGACCTTGACGGGTAATACTCGATTCTTTATTACCTAACATGTTCACACGTTGATTATAAACAATAATATTTTGATTAATTACGTAATCTTCGAATCGTGAAATTCGTGATTCTGTATATTGTAAATATATTTTTAATTGGGGTTCATCTAAAGTAGGATCAGCAAAATCTTCATTGTTAGCTTTTAAATAAGTCACCGCTCGTTCAAATGCTTTTTTATTTTTTAATTTGATTTCAATTCTTAAATCGTTTGTGACTTTAGCAGTTCGAACATTAATAAATTCATCGCCTTTGCCTCTACGAAACGTGCTTTTAATTGATTCTGCACTGCTATCTAATCGTGTTCTTAAATAGTGATCCATATCCACTTCTTTTAAGAAATAAATACCACCAGCTAAATCCAAACCTTTTGACATTGGCGCGCCGCCAATTCCCTCTAACCATGATGGCGTAGTTGAAGCTTGTGCTAATCCGGTTATATAGTCTGTACCTAAAGCGTCGTCTAATATCGCTTTTGCTTCAGATTGTTTATCTGCTGGTAGGCGTAATAATAAATTCACACCATCATTTTTTACACCGAAGACTATAATACCTTCTGCTTTTAATGCATTAATAGCACGTTCTTGAGTCAGTTGACTCATTACTGTGCCTGCTTTTGTTGCTGTAATTTGTACCGCTTTATCTGGCTGATACATATTGGGCATGGCATAGATAACACTTGTAACGATGATCGCCACAATCATTAAATATTTCCATAAAGAAAATTTATTTAACATATGATTCTCCTGTTTCTAGTTCTGTTTCTAAAATCAATTTTCAGATCATAAAACGCAAAAAAGGCCCGAAGGCCTTTATGATCAACTGATTAACTATTTGCTTTATAAGTTTTGATCGTGCCTTTTGGCAATGTATTGGTGATGTGACCTTTTTGAATGGTTAATAAAACACCATCACCTGTTTCGATTGTTGCGTATTCGTCAGTAATTTTATTTACTTTACCTAAGATACCAGCCGTAGTTAATACTTCATCACCTTTTGAAATTGCTGACATTAATGCTTTATGTTCTTTTGCTTTTTTCTGCTGTGGACGAATCATCATAAAATACATCATCAAACCTAAACCACCAAACATGACAAGCATAGACATACCGCCACCTTGAGGAGCTGCTGAACCATCAGCAGAAGCAGTGGGGCCACATGACGAAAGTAATACAGCTGGAACAGTTAATAAAGATAGAGTACGTTTTAACATAGTGTGTTTCCTATTATTTAAATTAAAATTAGTTTCTATTTACAACACGCTAGGTGTGCAATAGATATTAAGTATTATGATTGCGCTTTAGATGGGGGCGTTTGCCCTCTTTTTCTATAAAAAGTTTCTACAAATTCTAAAAATGTTTCATTTTCTAACGCATCACGCATTTGTTGCATTAATGTTTGGTAATAACGTAAGTTATGAATGGTGTTTAATTGCGCACCTAACATCTCTTTGCACTTATCTAGATGATGTAAATACGCTTTTGATACATTTTTGCATGTATAACAATCACATTCTGGATCAAGTGGTGTAATATCGTGTTTGTTTTTTGCATTACGAATTCGCACAATACCTTCTGATGTAAATAAGTGTCCATTACGTGCATTACGTGTTGGCATCACACAATCAAACATATCAATACCACGACTCACCGCTTCTACTAAGTCTTCAGGTGTACCGACACCCATTAAATAGCGAGGTTTGTCTTCTGGCATATTGTCTGCGACACAATCTAATACTTTCAGCATTTCATCTTTTGGTTCGCCTACGGACAACCCGCCAATTGCGTAACCATCAAAATCGATTTCTTTTAAACCGTCTAAAGATTCTTTGCGTAGATTTTC
>JALJPK010000010.1:35657-64414 GCA_022968985.1 Pseudomonadales bacterium
AAGCGGATGGGCTGATACCATGTGCATCTTTTGAGCGGTTCGCCCAACGCATTGATAACTGCATTGAATCTTTTGCTTCTTTTGGTGTGGCTGGATACGGTGTGCATTCATCAAAAATCATAACGATGTCTGCGCCTAAATCTTTTTGCACTTGCATCGAGATTTCAGGGGTTAATTCCACTTTTGCGCCATCAACTGGTGAGCGAAAGTTCACGCCTTTTTCAGTGATTTTACGCATTTTACCTAATGAGAATACCTGAAATCCACCAGAGTCGGTTAAGATTGGTTTTTGCCAATTGATAAAGTTATGCAAATCACCATGTTTTTTAATGATTTCAGTGCCCGGACGAAGCATTAAATGAAATGTGTTACCTAAAATAATATCAGCACCAATTTCTTCAATGTCGCGCGGCAACATACCTTTGACTGTCCCGTATGTTCCCACTGGCATAAATGCAGGGGTTTCAATTTTACCACGAGGAAAATCTAAAGTTGCTCTACGCGCTTTTGTTTTAGTATCTGTTGCTTTTAAATCAAACGTCATAAAACATTGACGTTGTTTATTTGATTGACTCAATTTAACTCTCCTGTGGATTAATACGATTGGTTAATAACATCGCATCACCATAACTATAAAATCTGTATTTTTGTTCAATGGCATGTTGATAAGCATTCATCATTGTGGACGTTCCACAAAATGCACTGACCAACATCAGTAATGTAGATTTAGGCAAATGAAAGTTTGTGATCATTGCGTCTACTACTTTAAATTGGAAACCCGGAAATATAAAAATATCGGAGTCACCTTTGAATTCTTCGATTAACTCAGGACAAGCTCGCGCTGCACTTTCTAATGAGCGTACTGTTGTAGTACCTACAGCGATTACTTTTTTACCCTTTTGTTTGGTTATTTTGATGGTATCACAAACGTCTTGTGGTACATGTAACCACTCGCTATGCATAATATGCTCGTCAATTGAATCGACTTTAACCGGGGCAAATGTGCCTGCGCCAACATGCAAAGTGATGTATTTAACCTGCACACCTTTGTCAGTTATCGCCTGAAGCATGACCTCGTCAAAGTGCAAACCCGCAGTTGGTGCGGCAACCGCACCTGGATCTTTTGCGTAAACGGTTTGATAACGATCTCGATCGGATAACTCGTCTTCACGGCTCATATAAGGTGGTAAAGGCATGTGTCCGTTTTGATCTAACAGCGGTAATATTTCAGATGGAAATTGTAATAAAAATAGATTTTGTTTACGCCCGATCACTTCAATTTTAATGTCGCCATCTAAAATTAATGTTGCGCCTTCTTTGGGGCTACGTGAACTTCTGATATGCGCTAATGCTTGATTGTTTTCCATCAAACGCTCAATAAGCAATTCGATTTTGCCTCCCGACTCTTTTTTGCCGTAAATACGTGCTGGCATCACTTTAGTGTTGTTTAATACCAAACAATCACCTTCATTTAAGTAATTTAAAAACTGAGCGAATTGTTCGTCTTTTATGCTTTGCGCTTGACCATCCACATGCAAAAGACGTGACTGGGTGCGCTGTTCACTTGGGTATCGGGCTATCAGTTCATCGGGTAATACAAAATCAAAATCATCTACGCGCAACATTGTGTAATTATCTACTTCTAAAACTGGAAAAAAGGTGCGGTATTGTAGCTAATTATTGGGTTGAGGGCTATTTGAATTTATGGATGGTTTTTAGGGTTGAGACAGAGGTGTACTGGGATGGTTGAGTTAACTTTGACAAGTCATTTTCATTTCGGTTAAATACCCGAAAAATCAATTAGCACTAAAATAGAGATGATATGCTCATACAATTAGTACTATGGATTACGACGTTAATTTTAGTTCATCAGAAAGGTTATTGCGTTTGGCGCTGGAGTTTAAATGCTGGTTTAGGAATACTAATCATCTTTTGTAAACCAGTCAGCGATTATCACGGACCTGATCTTGCTAAAAGAACTAAAAACATGAATAGGATAGGACTTATTTTGAGTGGTATTGTTGGATTTTCATGGATTTTTATTATATTAGAAAATATGTATTTGAAGTAAGTTATCTCTATAAAAACATATGACTCTAAGTAATTTTTTCACTAACTTCAATTTAAAACACTTTGAGTCACAACTATCGCATTGAAATAAATACAGATCTCAGCCGTCTTTATTTATTTGTGTAATCAGTTCATTTAAAGTGGATTCAGATAGATCATGCTCAACTTGGCATGTACCCGCCGCTTGATGCCCTCCACCATTGTATTTAAGCATTAACTCACCTACATTGGTTTTAGAATTTCTATCAAAAATAGATTTACCAGTCGCAAAAACTGTATTTTGTTTTTGAAAACCCCACATAATATGGATCGAGATATTTGTTTGTGGGAACAATGCATAAATCACAAATCGATTCCCAGCATGAATCACCTCTTCTTGCCTTAAATCTAACACCACTAAGTTCTGATGCACGGTTGCACATCGTTTTACTTGTTGTCGAAATAATTGATGATGGTGCTCATAAAGCTCAATTCGTTCAATCACATCGGGTAATAACATGATTTCATCAATGTTATGATTTTTGCAATAATCGATTAAGTCCATCATCAAATTATAATTTGAAATACGAAACTCTCTGAAACGCCCCAATCCTGTCCTGGCATCCATTAAAAAGTTCAATAAATCCCAACCTTTTGGATTAAGCACTTGTTCTTTACTAAATTGAGCGGAATCACCTCGGTCACACGCCTCCATCATCTCTTGCCAAGCTTTAGGAAAAACCTCAAATCCACCATAATAATCCCAAACTACTCGTGCAGCCGATGGGGCTTTTGGGTCAATAATGTGATTATCGACTTTTTCATTTCGCAAAACTTCAGATGAATGATGATCAAAGGCAATATGAATACCTTTTGTGTAGGGTAAATTGGTAGAAATATCGTTCGATGAAACTTCGACTTTTCCATCTTGCATGTCTTTTGGATGCACAAATTTGATGTCGTTAATCATATCCAAATGTTTTAATAATACAGCACAAACCAAACCATCAAAATCACTGCGAGTTATTAAGCGAAACTTTTTCTGCGTCATACTTACACCTATTTACAATTACATTTGTACAATTGAAGTTATTTGAAAGCTAAAGTAATTAAGCAAACACCTTAATCAATAGCGACTTTGTATTTAGTGTAGACAATAGTAGTTGGAACAGAGGAATTTAATACAAGGAATAATAGTGTAATATTTAGCGCTAAAAGCTGCTGGGGGATTTTGAGCGGTTTTTGATGAATTTAATAATTGATAGAGATTAAAAACCCCAATAGTTACCTTACTATTTGGTAAGAATTGGGAATTTGTATCTTTCGGTTTAAATACTTAGTGTTTTAATTTATTTGAATTTAAAAACACTAAGACTCAATCACGAATAAGCCTGAGGTTCACGTATAATTCTATGGGGTTTTAAGCCATGTTTTTGCGTTATCTCACCCAAACCTAAAAAGCGGTTGCTAGCTTGGTCAAATAATCGATAAAACCCAAGTGGTTTATCTAATTGAACAAACTGACCCGATAATATCGTAGTGACTTGAGCAGGTGTTAATTCAACTTTGTCTAAATCTTGCACAGGTGAATCGGCACTTAACAATAATTCATCCAATTTTATGTATTGTTTTGGATCTTCTTTAGTATCGGCTTGATTGGCTTCTTGAATTTCAATTAGCTCATCTAAACTAATGCTATCAGCAATATCATAAAATCCATGCTGGGTTCTGTGCAACATAGTTACATGCGCTCCACAACCTAATAATTGACCAAACTCATCTACGATTGATCGGATGTAGGTGCCTTTTGAACAATGTACCTCTAAGTCAATTTCGTTTTTATCAACACGAATATCTAATACTTTGCACATAGTTATGCGCACTTGACGAGATTTAACTTCAACTGGAATACCTTGACGAGCCAATTTATACATCGGTATACCACCTACTTTTAACGCACTGTAGATGGGGGGAATCTGAGTAATTTCACCCATTAGGTTTTGTTTAATCAACTCGTTGATATGTTCCAGATTTAACTCTGGTACCGGTTTTGTTTCAGTCACTTCAGACTCTGCATCACAACTTGCAGTACGCTCACCTAATTTTGCAGTGGTGATATACGCTTTGTTACTGTCTAATAAAAACTGAGAAAACTTGGTACTTTCACCCAAACAAATAGGTAATACACCTGTTGCTAATGGATCTAGTGCACCGGTATGCCCTGCTTTATTGGCGTGAAACAACCATTTTACTTTTTGTAAAACGCCGTTTGATGACATACCTATTGGTTTATTTACCAATATTACTCCATCTACATCACGACGATTTCGTTTTTGTCTGCCCATTATGCGTTTTCATCTTCTTGATTAGAGTCTTGATTGTCGTCTTGATTTTCGTCTTGATTATTTAGTGCATCTTCGTTAACAGCTTGGGAGATCAAACTACTTACGTGTGTTGCGCGCTCAATTACAGCGTCATAATGGAAACGCAATTCTGGAACGATACGTAATTTTAGACCTTTACCTAATTGTGTACGTAAAAAACTAGATGCATTGTTTAGTACTTTTACACATTCTTTTCGGTATGTCGGTTCATCTACATCCGCTTGGCTACCAAACGGCATACAGGTGAAATACAATTCAGCGTAAGATAAATCTTTACTGATTGTTACTTGATTGATTGTCACCATTCCAATACGAGGATCTTTTACTTCGCGTTGAATGATGTTTGCTACGTCTTTTTGTATCTGATCGGCTACACGATCAGTACGTGCGTATTCTTTTGCCATGATTTAGCACCTCTGTTTATAGACCTGTTGTTTCAGTCCAGTTGTTATAGTCCACTTGCAAAAAAGCCCCACGCCCAACTTACAAGTTTGGCGTGGGGCTTTTTTTAGGAAGATATTAATCGTCTAAAGAACGAGCAATTTCATTTACTTCAAATACTTCGATCTTATCGCCTGCTTTCACATCGCGGTAGTCTTTCACACCGATACCACATTCAGTACCTTGGCGAACACTTTCCACGTCGTCTTTAAAGCGACGTAATGATTCTAATTCACCTTCGTAAATTACAACGTCTTCACGTAATACACGGATTCGTTTACTGCGATGAATTGTACCTTCAATCACAATTGATCCTGCAATCAAACCAAACTTAGGTGAATTAAAGACTTCGCGTACTTCTGCGTAACCAATAATATTTTCACGTAGTTCAGGTTTAAGCATACCATTTAGAGCTGCTTTAACATCATCTAGAATGTCATAGATTACGCTGTAATAACGCATATCCACACCATTTGATTCAATAAATTGGCGTGCTTGAGTGGTTGCACGAACGTTGAAACCAAAGATAACGGCACCAGAAGTCATCGCTAAGTTAGCATCTGATTCTGAGATTGCACCCACACCTGAAGCCACAATATTTACTTTCACTTCATCATTACCAATTTGTAATAACGAGCTTTGTAATGCTTCTAATGAACCACGTACATCAGTTTTAATGATGATATTCAAACTAGATACTTCACCTGCTTCCATATTGGCAAACAAGTTATCCAATTTAGCCGCTTTTAATCGAGCTGCTTCTGCAACACGATGTTTTTCACGGCGAAACGCTGCGACTTCACGAGCTTTACGCTCAGTCTCAACAACGATGAATTCATCACCAGCGTCTGGAGTACCATCTAAACCAAGTATTTCAACCGGAATTGAAGGCCCTCGTAATGTTGCAGGTTTACCATCTTCATCTAAGACTGCTCTTACACGACCGTAAGTTTCACCGGCTAAAACGATATCACCTTTGTTTAACTGACCTGATTGAATCAATAAAGTAGAAACTGATCCACGCCCTTTATCAAGACGAGATTCAATTACAACCCCTTTAGCATTACCAGTTGCATGCGCTTTTAATTCAAGCACTTCAGACTGTAGTAATACTTGTTCTAATAAATCATCAATACCTTGACCAGTGTGTGCAGATACTTCAACAAATGGATACTCTCCACCCCATTCTTCAGGAGAAACGCCTTTCGCCGCTAACTCACTTTTAACACGTTCTGGATCCGCGCCTTCACGGTCCATTTTGTTAATTGCTACAACTATCGGCACACCCGCTGCTAGCGCATGCTGGATCGCTTCTTCAGTTTGAGGCATCACACCATCATCTGCAGCTACAATCAAAATAACGATATCGGTTGCTTTTGCACCACGAGAACGCATTGCTGTAAACGCAGCGTGACCTGGTGTATCAAGGAACGTAATCATACCGTGATCAGTTTCAACATGGTAAGCACCTATGTGCTGTGTAATCCCACCTGATTCACCGGCTGTTACTTTTGTACTACGAATATAATCTAATAACGATGTTTTACCATGATCAACATGACCCATAACCGTTACAACAGGAGCACGTGACACTGCTTCATCTGTATAGACGATATCCATTGCACTATCTTCGACTTCGTTTTCGTTAACAATTTTGTATTTATGACCCATTTCTTCGATCAATAATATCGCTGTATCTTGATCTAAAACTGTATTTTGGTTAGCCACTTCGCCTAACTTAAACAATTCTTTAACCAATTCAACTGTTTTCATACTCAACTGCAATGCTAGATCAGTCAGCGTAATTGCTTCGCCTAATCCAACTTCTTTAATTACTGGTGCAGTTGGTTTTTCAAACTGATGTTCACGATTAATCTTAGGTTTACGACGACGACCACGACGTAGTGTGCCTTCGTTATCTCCAACAACATCCATAATCTGCTGATGGCGATTGCCTTTTTTCTTCTGTTGCGGGCGATTTGTCGGTGTATTACGCGCTCTTTTCGCTTCCGCTTCTTTATTAGAACCTGTCGATTTTTCTTTATTTGGTTTTTTCTTATGATCGGTTCTACTTGGTGCCGGTTTCGCTGCTGTTTTAGCACCTAGTTTTGCTTTTTCTGCTGGTTTGGCTGTTTTTTCTGCAGTTTTTTCCGCAGGTTTTTCAGCTGGTTTAAGCGCGGCTGCTTTTTTAGCTGCGATTGCGGCTAATTTATCAGCTTTAGCTTTAGCATCACGTAAACGTGCTTGATCAAGCTTGTCATCTTCTAGGCGACGTTTGTCACTTTCAGTTGTCGGTTTTTTAGCTAGTTTTGGAGCAGGTTTTTTAACTGCTTGCTCAACTGGCTTTTGTGCTGCTTTTTCAACAGTTTTTGCAACAGGTGCTTTTACTGCTTTTTCAACAGGCTTAACAACAGGTGCTTCTACTGCTTTCTCAACCGGCTTTTCAACAGGTTTAGCAGCAGCTTGTGTTGGTTTAACATAAGTGCGCTTTTTACGTACTTCAACATTAACCGCTTTTTTACCTGCTTTTAATGTTTCATTTTTCTTACGTGTTAACGTCACTTTTTTTGTTGCTGGTTCATCAGAACCACCATGCGATTTTTTCAGATGAGCCAATAATGTTTTCTTTTGCTCTTCGGTGACGCTATCGCTGTCTTGTTTATGTGGTAAACCACTGTCCTGCATTTGAGTTAGTAGCTTCTCAACAGGTGTACCCACATCTTCTGCGAGTTTCTTTACGGTTACTTCTGCCACGGTCAATTCCTCCCCAGAGCTTACATTATTCGGCAAACCAAGGAGCACGAGCAGTCATAATTAACTGTCCAGCACGCTCTTCGGTCATTTCTTCAATATCTATTAAGTCATCAACGGCTAATTCTGCTAAATCTTCCATTGTAATAACTGCTTTGCTGGCCAACACAAACGCTAAGTGCTGATCCATACCTTCCATTTCAAGTAAATCTTGAGCGGGTTCGGCTTTTTCTAATGCTTCTTCAGTTTTTAATTCTTGAGTTAACAAAACGTCTTTAGCACGTTTGCGTAACTCTTCAACTAGGTCTTCATCAAAACCATCGATCTGAGTCATTTCTTCCATTGGTACGTAAGCTAACTCTTCTAGAGAAGTAAAACCTTCGCTTACTAGATCCATTGCTAGATCTTCTTCAATGTCTAATTTATCAGTGAATAATTTAATGAATGCACTTGATTCAGATTTCTGCTTAGCCGCTGCTTCAGATACACTTATTACGTTAATTAACCAACCCGTTAATTCAGTTGCTAAACGCACGTTTTGACCACTACGACCAATTGCCATAGCTAAGTTTTCTTCTGTAACGGCAACGTCCATTGTGTGGGTTTCTTCGTCCATCACAATTGAGGCAACTTCAGCAGGTGCCATAGCGTTAAGTACTAATTGCGCAGGATTATCATCCCAAACAATAATATCAACACGTTCACCATTTAATTCATTTGTTACTGCTTGTACACGTGAACCACGCATACCCACACAAGCACCAACAGGATCGATACGGCCATCGTTTGTTTTCACAGCGATTTTCGCGCGAGAGCCATGATCACGTGCACAGGCACGAATTTCGATCACTTCTTCTTGAATTTCTGGCACTTCAATTTTGAATAGTTCAACTAACATGTCGTTATTAGTACGCGAAAGAATTAACTGAGGGCCACGGCCTTCATCTTCAATACGCTCTAATAAAGCACGAACACGATCACCCATGCGGAACATTTCGCGACCGATTAAGTTATCACGTAACAACGCACCTTCTGCGTTATTGCCTAAATCAATGATTAAGCTTTCACGTGTTACTTTTTTAACCGTACCGTTTAGGATTTCGCCTATATGTTCACGGTAATGCGCCACTGTTTTAGCGCGCTCAGCTTCACGTACTTTTTGTACGATAATTTGTTTCGCAGCTTGTGCAGCAATACGACCAAATGCAGCGTTGTCAATTTTTGTACTGTATATGTCACCAGCTTTTAACGTAGTATCGTATTCGGCTGCTTCTTCTAATGTCAGCTCAGTACCTAAAGCCGCCATTTCATCATCAGCTCTTACTAACCAATAACGGAAAGTAACGTATTCACCCGTTTTGTCGTCGATGGTTACACGAACATCTGCCTCGCCTTCTTCATCGTGATCAAAACGTTTTTTTGCAGCAGCAGCTAAAGCTAGCTCCATTGCTTCAAAAATGACTTCTTTTTCTACGCCTTTTTCATTGGCAACCGCATCAATAACCAGCAGAATTTCTTTGCTCATGTTCACTTCGCTCCACGGATGTGTTGGATAATATTTATTTAAATGTAGGGATTACTTGTGCTTTGTCGATTAAATCAATCGGAAGTAAAAACTCGTCTTGATCAACTTGAACAACAACGTCCCCTTCTTCGACACCTTTTATTTGGCCTTTGAAATTCCTACGACCATCAAACGGTGCACGTAATTTAATTTGTACTTTCTCACCAGCGTATGCCAAAAATTGCTCTTGAGTGAACAACAATCGATCGACACCAGGTGATGAAACTTCTAATGTATATTCGCTTGTAATTGGATCTTCAACATCCATTACAGCACTGACCTGTCTACTGACTTCTGCGCAGTTTTCAACATCAATGCCATTTGGTGAATCAATAAAAATGCGCAAAGTAGAAAACTTACCCTGCCCCATATATTCAATTCCCCAAAAGACAAACCCTAACCCTTCAACGATGGGTTGAATTAAATCTATAAGTTCTTGTTGTTTAGCCAAAATTAATACCTAACGTAACGAATAAAGGATTTTTTAATATCCCAAGTAGCAAAAAACCCCATAAAGGGGCCTATAAAATCATCAGTATTTTAAGTATTGATGAATCTATCTGTACGAATAAACAGCTTGAATCTTAGTGGATTCGGTCATTTTTTCGGATTCCAAAGGGTTTAAGCCTCAAAATCGTGCGAAATTATAGTCTTATGGACTTGTAAGGTCAACCAACATCAAGCTTTAGTTTCATAACATTACACATGAATACGTTAGTTGATGTTTTTATAAGATGCTAATTTTCAAGCTCAATATGGTCGCTTAATATCTATCGAACTAAATAACACCTTTTGGGCATAACCACTTAGTGAGCATTAATCGGTATAATTTGATCCCCAATTTTAAGGTCCGACCATTTTGAAGGAACCAGTTCGTATTCTTTTTTTGCTAACGACTCAATAATCATTAGAGCCTGAGCACTTTCAGTTACCCAATGTGTTTTAATCGACTTAAAGAGACTGCCTGTTTTTTCAAACACCTCAATTTTTAAACTGTATTTTTCAACCTCTTTATTATCTTGCGATAAAATCAGCATAATATATTCAACTACAGCATCATTATTTAGATCTTTAATAAGTAAATGATATTTTTTTGAAGTATTGTTATTAAAATAAAATTGGCCCTGTATTTTGTCAATCAAAGCTTCATATTCATTGACAGCAATTTCAAAATCAGAATAAACAAGCATATTTTGTTTGATCATTTTGACTTCAGCTTTCCTTTCATTTTCTCGATTACTTTTCCATTTTCTTTTTGTGATGATCGAAATAAGATCAGGGTGTTTGTCTTTATAGTTTTGTTCCAATGTTTGTAACGCAAGATAACAAGGTCTGGCGAAATGTCGTTTAAAATAAGAACCATCAATATCCAACACATCAATCGTTGATTGATCCAAACGGGCCAACTGACTATTAACTGATATTTTCCTAAAATCTAAGAACGGCGAACTAATGAGTATCGACAAAACAAACAATACCATAGCAAAACCAACATTCACCTTGTGCAAATTAACCAGCCAAGTTTTATATTTAACAATCATTGAAACCATATAAGCCAAATTCAAAGCCAATAACAACAAACACAGGGTTATTGCATACAATCGACTTACAGTTAATCCATATTGATCAATTCGGATCACTACCGCATAAATACTTAGCAAACTATAAAATACTAAAACCGACAATGCGATTTTAATAATCCATTCAAACACTCGATTAAGCTTTTGTTCTTTTGCGCTATACACCATATTAAATAACAATAAGACAAAACACTGCAATGTAATCATCAGAGACGCACCGAAATTAGACTCCCACAATTTGTCAAATCCTGTAAAAGGCAATACAACTAAAAACATGATTGAAATTACACTGACCAATACCAATAAATACGTCGATAACAACACTAAAATATAGGCAATACTATCTGTAATTTTGTTTTGATCTTTTAATAAAACTATAAAGAAACCCAAAGCTGAAAATAAAAACGGGAAGATAAACCAAGACTCATAGAAAATATCTTTGAATATAGATAAACCCACCATATCAAATAACGAGGCACACAAAACCAATAAACCATAGGCTATTCCCGTAAAAACAACCGCTAAAATAATAATTACACAATAACGCCACGAAACAATACTGAGTTGTGAAAACTCAATCTTTTTATCACTCACCCATACATTAAGGTATACACAGAATAAAAAAGTACTGACGAACAATAATAAAAAGAATGGCAGATACACCTTTCCACTATTTGACTCGAGTTCATTAAATGGCAGTAATTGATAACCCGAATAAAAACCGATCAGCATCACCACAACAGCAAAACCCAACAAACCTAATAGCACTTTCTTAATATTTTTAGCTTGATACAACAATATAGTTGCAGTGGGTATCACCAATAAAACAGATAGAATAGGCAAAAAGGCCTGAGGCTGTATATAAGGCCACACATTACCTGTCGCGCTTTTATACACAAAATACAACAATACACCTTGAACAAAAGAGACAGCCATCAATGACAAACGCAAAGGTCGATTACTCATTACACACTCCATGAAAAAATAATGACACAATAATAACAGCACTATTATAAATAATCTCTACTTATGCACGCACTTAATAACAGTGGGTAACTTCAACTCACATCCGCACAACAAACTCCTTAACAAGATTGTTTATCACTTAATTCACCCCTCTATTATTAAATTTTTATTACTGTTTTTAGAAAAAAGCATTTATTTTGTAACATCTAGATTTTCGGCTAATCTAAGTTACTGTACACAATATTAAACACTGAATATTTTATTGTTATTCAGATTTTATTAATCCTTTTAATATAATGAGAAATTAACATGAAAAAATCACACACGCTCGCTTTATCAACTGCAATCGTTGCAGGTTTAACTTTGGCTTCTACGACAACTATTGCGGCTGAAAAAACAGTCACTATGGAAAAATGTTACGGTGTTGCAGCCTCTGGCCATAACGATTGTGCAGCTGGCCCTGGTACTTCATGTGCAGGCACTTCAACTATGGATGATCAAAAAAATGCATGGATCTTTATCCCTGAAGGTACTTGCGATAAATTAACTGGCGGCACTTTAGAAGCTATGTAATTTAAGGTGGCGGTGATATATTGATTTCATCGCCATTTTTTAATTTTTTAGAAGCTTATAATCATGACTACATCAAAACTTCCTACAAAATCTGGTATTGGCCTAAAACCTCAACACTACGAACAAATCCTTAAGCAACAACCCGATATCGCCTGGTTTGAAATTCACCCTGAAAATTATTTTGGCAACGGTGGTCCAGCGCATCATTTTTTAACTAAGATTGCACAAGACTATCCAATATCGATGCATGGAGTTGGATTATCACTTGGAAGTGCAAACGGCTTAAATAAAACCCATTTAAAGCGATTAAAAAAACTTGTCGACAGATATCAACCCGCTGTTTTTTCTGAGCACTTAGCTTGGTGCGAAAACAATAATCAATATTTTAATGATTTATTGCCTCTACCTTATAACGAGGAATCATTAGAAATATTCATTAAAAATGTACTAGACACTCAAGACACATTAAAGCGCAGCATTCTTATTGAGAACCCGTCTATTTATATACAAACACCTAATCAAATGAGTGAAATTGAATTTTTAAATGAATTAATTAAAAAGACTGATTGCGGATTATTATTAGACATCAACAATGTATATGTCAGTGCGTTTAATCTTGGTTTTAATCCACAAGATTATTTAGATCATTTTCCAACTCATGCTGTACAAGAAATTCATTTAGCAGGGCATAGCGACAAAGTTCTAGATAAACAACCCGTTAAAATTGACGATCACGGATCGGTTGTTTGCAATGATGTTTGGCAACTTTATGAACATTTTATTAATAAACATGGTGCGATCTCGACTCAAATAGAATGGGACAGCAATACACCTGAATTAAATATTTGGTTAGATGAAGCTAAAAAATCTGATTTTATCATTAACAATACATTAAATAAAAAGGCCGTATTATGTTAAATAATGACATTGATAATTTAACAGAACCGTCTCTTTTAAATTGGCAAACACAATTTGGTTTAAGCATTCAAAACAATAAAGAATGTACCGTATCAAAACAGTCTCGTTTTTCAATTTACAAAAACAACGTATTTCATAGTTTAATTGAAGCTTTATCCGCACAATTCCCTGTGTGTAGACAATTAGTGGGGGAAGATTTTTTTAAAGGTTGCGCTCAAGTATATTTAAGTAATAAATTACCTGATCGCGCTGATTTAATATTAATTGGAGAATCGTTTTCTGATTTTTTAAAAGATTTCACTCACAGTAAAAAAATTCCTTATTTAGCACAGGTGGCCAATTTAGAATACACACGAGCAAAAAGTTTACACAGCGAAGATTTAGATTGCATTACTCATGAAGACTTGAGCACTATGGACATTACTGTATTACAACAACAAACATTAATATTTCATCCTAGTGTATTTTTAATTCAATCTGATTTTAATATCTTTTCAATCTGGAAAGGTCATCAACCTAATCAAAAAATGCAAAAATCTGTAATAAACACTAAACAAAACACTCTAATATTTAGAGATGAATTTCGAGTAGCTTGTATCGAAATAGATCAAGCGCTATTTACCTGCCTTAATTTTTGGATTAATGGCCAAAGTTTAATTAAAGGCATTCAAAATACAATCGAAGTATTCCCAGAATTTAATCCCACACAAGTGATTGAATTTACATTTTCTAACCCTTTAATTACGGCTGTAAAATAATATGAAATTTATAATCAAAACCTACAATAAATTGGCAAATTTATTAAGTAAATTACCTTTAGCTGTATTAGACGTTTTTTTACGTGGATCAATTTTTATTATTTTCTGGAAGTCTGTTCAAACAAAATTCAGTGGTTTAAGTTTTTTCGGGCAAGACTTCGCATTTTGGAATATAAATAGCAGTACATTCTTTTTATTCGAACTTGAATACGACCTACCAATATTACCTTACGAACTAGCTGCATATCTGGGCACTTTTGCAGAATTCTTTTTAAGTATTTTAATATTCCTTGGCCTATTTACAAGACTTGCTGCGATAGGTTTATTAACCATTACATTAACTATCCAGATTTTTGTTTACCCTGATGCCTGGCCTTTACATCTAAGCTGGGCAGCGATTTTATTAACAATTATCAAATACGGATCCAATGTATTTAGCTTTGATTATTGGTTAAGAAAATAAAATCGAATTTACTGCAGACAAAAAAATAGGACGTTAACGTCCTATTTTTTTATTTTCTATTTATTATATAGATGCAGCACAAAACGATTCAAATGTTGCTTCAATTTTTTCAAATGCCAACTTTAATTCTGCATCTGTAATATTAAGTGATGGAGCAAAACGTAATACGTTTTTACCAGCTATCAATATCATCAAATTTTGCTCTAACGCTTTAGCCATTAATTCACCAGCACGATCGATATACTCACCTTTTAACGGAGCACCAATCAATAAACCTAACCCTCTTACTTCTTCAAATAAACCAAATTTTTCATTCATTTTATTTAAAAAATCTTGGAAAGCATGCCCTTTTTTAATCACTGATTCTAAAAATTCTGTTTTAGATATCTCATTTACAGTCGCTAACGAAACCGCACATGCTAATGGATTACCACCATAAGTACTGCCATGTGTTCCCACACTAAAACTTTCTGCCACTTTAGTGGTGGTTAACATCGCACCGATTGGAAACCCTCCACCTAATGCTTTTGCACTGGTTAAGATATCAGGCACCACACCAAAACCTTGATACGCATAAAAACTACCCGTACGACCCACACCTGTTTGCACTTCATCAAAAATTAATAATGCATTATGTTTATCACACAAATGCCTTAGACCCGCTAAATAATCAGCGTCAGCTGGCATCACACCACCTTCACCTTGTAATGGCTCAATAATAATGGCGCAGGTTTTTTCGCTGATCGCCTCTTCCATTGCTTGTAAATTATTATAAGGTACATGAGAGATTCCACCGGGTTTAGGACCAAAACCTTGCGTATACGAAGGCTGCCCCCCAACATTCACCGTGAACAAAGTACGACCATGAAAACTATTTATAGTTGAAATAATTTCGTATTTATCTTCATTATAATGATCAAAAGCATAACGACGCGCTAGTTTTAATGCCGCTTCATTTGCTTCCGCGCCTGAGTTACAAAAGAATACTTTTTCTGCGAAGGTTAAATCACACAACTTAGTCGCTAATTCTAAAGCAGGCTCATTTGTTAAGATGTTCGAGACATGCCATAGTTTTTCAGACTGCTCTTGAATGGCTTTTACTAAAATAGGGTTCGCATGGCCCAAAGCATTCACTGAAATACCTGAGCTTAAATCTAAATATTCATTACCTTCTTGATCCCAAACTAAAGAACCTTTTCCTTTAACAGGAACCACATTACCAGGTGCGTAATTTGGCACCATAATTTGATCAAATTGAGCACGAGAAATCATTGTATTTTCCTAAATAAAATTTGGATATAATAATATAACAGAGGTAGCTTATAGTCGTCACACGAGGAGGTTTATCGTCGGATTACCGTTGAAATATCGCCGGATATAGCTGAGTAAAACCATGTTTTAAAAATTAAATAATGCATAACGCCTGCCTTTATTGATTGTTTAAGAATGACACGGCTAATTTGATTTCGCAATATCTTTCTTAACATTTAAAGCAGAGTCAGCTAACCACTTTTACCTAATATTCGATCTAACATTCGAGTAGACAATATTCGTTTTAATAATCCAAATAAATGCATAGGAAAAGTCACATAATAACGCGGGGCAGGTCGTTTCGATTTAATGATTTTATTTAATTTATCCACACAGGCAGAAGCCGGTAAAGTGAACTTTGCAGCTGGACCCACTTTTTTAAGACGCGCCAATTGAATTTGATACGATTTCGAATGCACTGAATTTTCTATATCGATTGTTTTTTCAAAATTATCTAATGCATTTTTTCTAAAATTTGATGTAATTGGACCGGGCTCAATCAAACTGATATGAATATTAGTGTCCTGCAACTCTAAACGTAATGTATCGCATAAACCATCTAACGCATATTTACTTGAGTTATAAGCCCCACGCATTTTCATGGAGACAATACCCAACACAGATGAGACCTGAACAATTTTACCCCCAGTCTGTTTACGCATTTGTTTGATCGCACATCGAGTAATTTCATGAACCGCAAAGAAGTTCACATCAAACTGACGCTTTAAACAGACAACTGTAACGTCCTCTAACGCACCTACTTGACCAAAAGCCGCATTATTAATCACAATATCCACCTGTTGATTAAAATACTCTAAAACTTGCTTAAACATGGGCTGTATTAACTCTATGTCTGCCAAATCTATTAATAATACAAAACAACCTAAGGCTTCTAAACGCTGCTTATCTTCAGGTTTGCGAACAGTAACGACCACCTGATGATTTTGATCTAACATTTCTTGGGCAAATGCCAATCCAATTCCGCTTGATGCACCAGTGATAAAAATATTCATATTATTCTCGAATAAAAAAGGGTTTAAAACAAAGAGTGAGCTTAAACGAATTGATGACATTTAAAAAGAAACAAGAAAGGATAATAATAAATTTGTAACCACAATAATCAATTAAATAATTATTTTCAGGTTGTGATTAACTTTGGACTTGAGCTGTATGTTGACAGGAATTTTGACCAAAAAAAAAGACCGTAATAAAAAAGAGGTTTTAAATCTCAATATTTATTAATAGCCTTTAATTATCTAAAACTGTAATCTTAAAAATGGTACACCCAACACGATTCGAACGTGTGACCGCCTGGTTCGTAGCCAGGTACTCTATCCAGCTGAGCTATGGGTGCACTAAAACTTCTTTCATCAAATGGCGGAGAGTTAGGGATTCGAACCCTAGATAAGGTTTCCCCTATACACCCTTAGCAGGGGCGCGCCTTCAGCCACTCGGCCAACTCTCCAACACGGTGCATATAATAGCAGTTTCATTTTAAATTGGAAGCGAAAACTTTAATTAAATGAAAGAGTTACGATACATTAGTCTAAGTAAAAATTTATATCAGCTTTAACAACAACTCAACTTGCTCAGTTATCATTCAAACTGATCTTAAACTTTACAATCGGGCATAAAAAATGACCAATTACACAAGTAACTGATCATTATTTAACTATTTCGTAAAAATTAAAAAAGTTTTAAATTTTTAAGAATAATTTGAAATCACCTAGAAATTATTTAGAAATTTCCGAATGTCTCTTCTTCATCATCCATTTCACGTTGAATACGCTGGTAGATTTCTTCACGATGAACAGCTACGTCTTTTGGTGCATTTACACCAATACGTACTTGGTTGCCTTTAACACCCAAAACAGTAACGGTAACTTCGTCACCAATCATCAAAGTTTCACCTACACGGCGAGTTAAAATTAACATTTTTTTCTCCTATTACCAAATTGTCGGTATCTATCGATGCAACAACACAAGGCTTCCATAACTGGAACACATCGATATTGTTAAAGCATAGATAGATTTTCCAGATTTTCACAATTTTTGATTATTAAAAAACTAAGTTTCAAGGACCAGTCAAAACTTATGCGACCAAATAAATCAAATTGAAGGCGAATAATCGGTTATTTACCGCAAAAACGCAACTCATTTCACAGTATTCAACTCATAATTAGAATTAAAATCATGCACAAATTGCGTTTATTGTTTTACTTATGCATCAGCATCCAAATCAAACTCGGTATGTAATACTCTAACGGCTAACCCTATTTATGCATCAGCATCCAAATCAAACTCGGTATGTAATGATCTAACAGCTAACTCTAAATACTTCTCATCCACTACAACCGAAATTTTAATTTCAGAAGTTGAGATCATCAAGATATTGATTGATTCTCTTGCTAGCGTATCAAACATTTTGCTTGCAACACCTGCGTGTGAACGCATGCCTACCCCAACAATGGATACTTTAACAATACTATTATCACCAATTACTTCGCGTGCACCCAAATCAATACATACTAGGTCTAGGGCTTTTTTAGCTTTGTCGTATTCAGTACGGTTTACAGTAAACGTAAAATCGGTTGTATTATCTTGACCGACGTTTTGTACGATCATATCCACTTCAACGTTAATTGCGCTAATAGGACCTAAAATACGTGACGCCACACCTGGAATATCAGGTACACCTAAAATTGTTAATTTTGCTTCATCACGATTAAATGCAATACCTGAGATTATTGGTTGTTCCATCTGAGAATTATCCTCTACAGTAATTAAGGTACCAGGACCTTCTTTAACACTGTGCAACACACGAAGTGGCACATTATATTTTCCAGCAAACTCAACAGCGCGAATTTGCAAAACTTTTGAACCCAAAGACGCCATTTCTAGCATTTCTTCGAAGGTTACTTTTTCCATACGACGAGCGTTGGTTACAACACGTGGATCAGTAGTGTATACACCATCTACATCAGTATAGATCTGGCATTCATCTGCTTTTAACGCGGCCGCTAATGCAACTCCGGTTGTGTCAGATCCACCACGACCTAATGTCGTGATATTACCTTGCTCATCAACCCCTTGGAAACCAGCCACAACCACAACTTTACCCGCTGCTAAATCCGCTTTAATGTTGCTTTCGTCGATTTCACGAATACGTGCTTTACCATGTGAACTGTCGGTTAAAATCTTAACCTGTCCACCGGTATACGACACAGCAGGACAGCCCGCGTCATTTAAAGCCATACTTAATAATGCAATGGTCGTTTGCTCACCGGTTGTTAACAATACGTCCATTTCACGAATACTCGGCTCTGCTGTTATCGAGTTAGCTAATGCCAACATACGATTGGTTTCGCCACTCATAGCAGAAACCACAATTACCAAGTCGTCACCCTTTTCGCGAAAAGCTTTAATTTTTTGCGCTACGCCTAGAATTTTTTCAACGGTGCCAACTGAAGTTCCACCGTATTTTTGTACAAGTAATGCCATAATTAATATCTACGTCTTATGATAATATTTGAGTTAACCAAGCTTTTGCTTCGTCTAACGCACCTGGAAGTGCCGCTACATCGCTGCCGCCGGCCATTGCTAAATCTGGTTTACCACCACCTTTACCGCCAACCTTAGTTGCCACCTTGTTAACCAATTCACCTGCTTTTACCTGACCGATAAGATCTTTACTCACACCGGCACAAATTTGAACTTTATTTTCTGCTAATACAGAAGCCACTACTACACATGATTTACCCAACTTATTTTTAAGCTGGTCAACTAACTCACGTAATGCTTTCGCATCAATACCTTGCGCTTGAGCAAATAAAATCGACACATCTCCTACTTTTTGCGCTTGTGATGCCATATCAGAACCTGCACTTGAGGCTAACTTAGACTTTAAACGCTCAATCTCTTTTTCTAATTGTTTTTGTTTGGTTTGTGCTTGTTCAACTTTATTTACGACATCTTCATTAGAGGCTTTAAACATCGCTGCAATTTTACTTAAATCGGCTTCTGATTTTTGTACTTTTTGCATTGCAGCTTTACCGGCAACCGCTTCTAAACGACGAACACCTGCTGCCACACCGCTTTCGCCAATAATACTGATCAAACCAATATCACCAGTACGAGTTGCATGAATACCACCACAAAGCTCAACAGAAAAATCATCAATACCCATACTTAATACACGAACATCGTCACTGTATTTTTCACCAAATAATGCCATTGCTCCCGACTCTTTAGCCGCTTCAATGTCCATTATTTTGGTAGATATTTCAGTATTTGCCAATACTTGCTCATTAGCTAGGTTTTCAATTTCTTGTAATTGTTCAGTACTGATTGCTTCTAAATGAGAGAAATCAAAACGCAAACGCTGATCATTGACTAACGAGCCTTTTTGCTGAACATGAGGTCCTAATACTTTACGTAACACAGCATGTAAAATGTGGGTTGCGCTGTGATGAATCGCTGTAGCGTTGCGTAAAGCGGAATACACATTACAGTTAACACGATCGGTATTAGTGAACTCTCCACTGACTACTTGACCGATATGCAAATGCAGATCACCTTGTTTAATACAATCTTGTACTTCAAATACAGAAGTTTTAGAAATGATCTGACCTTGATCGCCAACTTGACCCCCAGACTCCGCATAAAAAGCCGATTGATCTAAAACTATAATACCTTGCTGACCGGCTTTTAGGCTATCAACTAATTCACCATCAAGGGCAATACCAGTGACATTAGCTTGATTTGATAATCCGTCGTAACCTTTAAATTGGGTTTGCCCTTCGATCTCTAATTTTTTACCCGAAACCAGCGAAAACTTACCCGCCGCTCTTGCGGTTTGTCTTTGATTTTCCATTGCCGCGTCAAAACCGACTTCATCAATGGTTAAATCACGTTCACGAGCAATATCAGCGGTTAAATCCATTGGAAAACCATAAGTATCATAAAGCTTAAATACCACGTCACCGTCAATCACTGTGCCGTCTAGTTCAGAAATAGCCGACTCTAAAATCTTCATGCCTTTTTCTAAAGTAGAAGCAAATTGCTCTTCTTCGGTGGTTAATACTTTTTCAATGTGTGATTTTAATTCGATTAGCTCAGGATAAGCATCACCCATCACTTCACCTAACGAGGCCACTAACTTATTAAAGAAAACCCCTTTCACACCTAATTTATTACCGTGACGAACCGCACGACGAATAATGCGACGTAATACATAACCACGACCTTCGTTTGAAGGCACTACACCATCAGTAATTAAGAATGAACAAGAACGAATATGATCGGCAATCACACGCAGTGATTTACTTTCAAGATCCGTTACACCGCAAATTCTGGCAGTGTCTTTAATTAAATGTTGGAAAATATCAATTTCGTAGTTGCTGTGCACACCTTGCATAATCGCAGCAATACGCTCAACACCCATACCCGTATCAACCGAAGGTTTAGGAAGCGCAGTACGTACACCATCGGCGTCTTGGTTATACTGCATAAATACAATATTCCAGATTTCAATATAACGATCTAAATCTTCACCAGCACTACCTGGCGGGCCACCTGGAATATCTTCACCGTGATCATAAAATATTTCAGAACAAGGACCACAAGGACCGGTATCACCCATTGACCAGAAATTGTCTTTTTCGCCTAAACGAGACAAACGCGCCGGATCAATACCAATTTCATTAATCCAAATATCAGCCGCTTCATCATCATCAAGAAACACAGTGATCCAAAGTTTCTCTTTAGGAATTTTTAACTCTTTAGTTAGAAACTCCCAAGCAAAATGAATCGCTTCAGACTTAAAATAATCACCAAAACTGAAGTTACCTAACATTTCAAAGAACGTATGGTGACGTGCGGTGTAACCCACGTTTTCCAAATCGTTATGTTTACCACCAGCACGCACACAGCGTTGCGAGCTTGTAGCACGAGTGTAACTACGTTTATCTTCACCTAGAAATACATCTTTGAACGGAACCATACCAGCGTTGGTAAACAACAAAGTTGGGTCATTACCTGGTATTAAAGAGCTAGAAGCTACTTCTTGGTGTTGGTTTTGAACAAAAAAATCCAAAAATTTACGGCGAATTTCACTTGTTTTCATTTAAGTCTCAATTAGGGGGCTAAAATTGCGCGTAATAATACGCGGTTTTACAAGAATTCTCTATGGGATTTTTTTGTAGCACACAAGGATAGTTAATACTGAAGCCCCTAATCCAAAAAGCAACGTAAATGCATTCACATAAATTATCATTAAATGACCATTAGGATGATTTTTCACTCACTTAAAACCAACCCATCGATCAAATTAAAGTGGGTGATTTTGTACTTGCCAAAAATGAATTAAGTCAACTGACAAGTTTGCAAAAAGTGACACGTATTTGGACCTCACTGCACTTAGATTCATACAGCTTAACAGTACTAGATCAAAACCAAGTTCAGCATCAAATTCAAGTGTCTGGCAATCATCCGTTTATGCAAAATGAAAACGGGCAACAAGTATGGACAAAGGTTGATCAATTAGAAATTGGTGACAGTCTAGAAACCGCATCAGGCAAACTAGCCAATGTGTTTGCTATCACCTACACCGCCAAGCAATACTTTGCCTTTGATTTAACCGTTGATATTGATCATACCTATTTTGTAGGAGAAGGTATTGATGCTTGGGTGCATAATTGTTATGACACTCGATTAAAAAAATTGCTAGAAAAAGATGAAATTACAGCAGCAACTAAA
Organism: Pseudomonadales bacterium; assembly: GCA_022968985.1. Lineage (GTDB taxonomy): Bacteria > Pseudomonadota > Gammaproteobacteria > Pseudomonadales > Natronospirillaceae > Marinicellulosiphila. Next base: position 58,172 of record JALJPK010000010.1, read on the forward strand.
GCTGAGCGTACAAAAATATATAAAGATCTAGAAAACAAGTTTAAAGAAGAATTCAATAACCTTGACCCTAAGCCTGACAATATTGATCAATTAGTTAAAGATAAAATGAAAAGTTATTATGTTACAGGTCATGTAAATACCAAGGGTGAGTATATTGGCAAAAACATTAGACGAAATACAAATGCCAAAGACGGTGAAAATGCTTATGATTTTGATGCAAAAGGCAATATCATTGAGCTTCCACCTGGCTCATTAGAACGTTCGAGTTTGCGTGTCGAAACAAAGCAAGACATCTATAAAGCTATGTCCACTCAAGATCGAATTAATGCGGGCATTACTAAAAATGATGCAGGTAAGTGGGAATTAAAAGATGGCAATGAATGGCATCATGGACATAAAGAAGGCTATGAAAATTGGCGTATTAATCGAATAGCCGCTGATAACGGGTTAACTCAACAACAACTAAATGACTTCGTGAATTCAAGACCCGATTATTTTAAAATGCAAAAAGCCAAAGATAATTTAGATCATAAAGGGGAAGATCCAAGCCCTTATGGTAAAGGTCCTGAGGAAGATCAAATAAAAAGTGATATTCAAGATTTTAAAGATGAAAAAGGGATTGAATAATGAACAATGATATATATTCAACAATAGTCAGAAGTGATTATCAAGGTTATGTAAAATGCGTGGATAGTGATTATAAGCTGTCACGTTTTAATAAAGGTCAACTGAATGTATTGCATGCTTCTGTTGCATTACGTGCTGAAAAATTTAAATCCGATATTTTATTGGACATCATAAATAACGGTGATTTAGACATTGATTCTAAAACAGGTGCTGATACCACAGCGTTGTTTATTGCTGCAGAAAAGAAAATACCAAAAGCCGTGAAAATTCTTTGCGAAGCAGGCGCTGAAACCAGCATAATTTGTAGAAACGAATCCACAGCATTAGGTGTTAGTTTGAGTGATGGCTGGGCAAATTATGATTGTATAAAATACTTATTAGCATCGGGTGCTGATCCCGATGCAAAATGCGCATATAACAATGATGATGAACAAAAGACTTTCCGAGAATTGATGCAAACTTCGTATGATTTTTATTCATCATATCTCTGCGAAGAACCAGATGAAAAACCTAAGATTCAGGTCTATTTTGATATCCAAGAATTACTCAATCAAATTCCTGTAGGTTCACGAACTTCAACTAAAATCGTTGAAAAAGAAGTACCTAAAATCGTAAAGCCAGAAAACTGGACATACAAAGACATCGTTGAATTATTTGTGCCTCGCAGTGGATTAGCCGATTCTAAACAAGGTGAATTAGCGCGTGTATTGGGTCGATTGAGTCATGAGTATCACAATAACGGCAATATAAACTGGGACGATTCTTATGTGAAATTAGCCGGTTGGTTACTTCAACATTTAAGCGATGACTCGGTATTTAACGCCAAACAGATTTTACAAATTGAACAAGACATTGAGCAAATATTTAATGATGCACAAACAGGTCGAGGTGCGATGTCGCCAGAGGAACCCCATTATTCACGTTTAAAACAAAACGTAGTTATTTGGTGTAAACGACACCCAGAGAAAATTGAATACAATTCGGGTTTACCGTTTTAAAAAAACGGTAAACAAGTTTTGTTTTTTGAATAAATTGAAAGAGAAAAAAATATGAGTAATAAAGAAAAAATACAAGTGCAAAGCCCAGCCCAGTTACAAGGCAGTTGTATTGTGTGTGCGAATACAAGTGGATTATCACCCCATAGCTTTTCGCTTAAATATTTCAAACCAGTTAATTATCTTTGGTTACTCATTGCCTGTGTGCCAACTATGCTGACCACACCCTCAAATAAAGTGTTGCTTGCTTTGGCTTGTGTGCCTTTTTTGATTGCTTTTTTAGTCTCTAGAAAAAAACTAATAATCGAAACGTCAATTTGTACAATATGCGAAAAACGTCATGGGCTATGGAAAAAAATTGGATTGATTGCAGTCATCGTTATGCTTATTAATTTTGTCATTGGATTTAATTTAGAAGTAAAACCATTGTTGTTATTGAACACAATCACTATCTCAACGATTATTTTATCGTTAATGGCTTATCACAAAGTAAGACATGGTTTGAGAATAACGGGTTTTGATAATGACGTATTTTCGGTTGAGGGTTTCTCAAAATCTGTGTTGTCGATAATAAATAATCCAAATAATAATTAGGCTTTTGTTTATTTTAAATCAGTAATTCGAGTGATCAAAAACGGCGCAGTTTGTAATCCTCTGTTTTTAGAATCAATGATTTTTTCACTGTCATCGACAATTAAAATGGAGTGCACACCTAGGGTTAACAAACTGGATAGGTCGTAATCCCAAAACCCTTGAATATTATAAGGTTGAGTTTGACCAATTGAAGTGATCAGTCTTTGTACTTTAATAGTATTAAAAAACAACGCTTCTTTTGTAATTAACGTTTCTAAATACGTTTGATTTAAATGTGATTTTTTTAAAGACGTTTGATTAGCGCCACCATGAAACGCCAATATAGCGTGTTGGCCTAAACGTTTATTTTGGGCGGCGCTAAAAATATAATTAGCACAAGATGAGATACAAATATGAGGCACATACACATTGAGTTTGTGCTTAAAAATAATCAGGCCTAAATCCATGGCGGCGTCAATGTCGCCACCGTGACTGCTGATTTGAATGTCAGTAATAGGTGGTTTGGCTAATTCAATGGCCGCTTGAACTTGTCTGACTAACCCAGCGTTAATCGCTGAGTTAATTACAAGCCGTTCACCAGAGTAATACACAGGGTCATTTTTACTCAATGCGTTGAGTGCAAAAGTAAGTAGAACAGTGGTAATAAGTGGGGTTAAAAGAATATTAAATATAACCACCAAAAATTTGAACAAATGATTCAGCGCAATATTCTGTCATTCTTAGCTTAATAGCAAAAACCAATTTAGAGTCCAGTTCGCTATAACTATTACTTGTATAGTGACTTAACTCTAGATTGAGGCAGGTTACATCTAAGCCTATTTTTGGGGTAACATACCAATCAACTGGCAATTGATCATCAGTAGAGCGCCATACCTTTGAAACCCCATACATAGCATAACCCGACACACCATTTGACGCGTCCATATAACCAACATAACCGCCTATTCCTGCAAACGCACCATTTCTTGCAACCCCTGTTTCTATAACTGGCTTAAATCCCAAATCATTATCTATATTAATAGGGAATAAAAATACAGAACCCCCCCATTCCATTGTTTTATCGTAATGAATGTAAACTCTCGGGATAATCCAGTTTGATTCATTATTAGATGAAGCTGAATAAACATTGTTAATGTTTAATAGCAACACCATGGTGATGACTGTCTTTTTTATTTTATTTTGAATGCTCATTTACAAGTATTTATTTCCATAAAAAAACCAGTCATTGACTGGTTTTTATTTTTATCATGTAACGATTCAGATTGTATCTAAATGCTATACGGCGATGGCACCCTTGATGCTCGGATGCGCTTCATATCCAACTATTTCAAAATCTTCAAACGTATAATCAAATAAACTTTCGGGTTTACGTTTGATATTTAATTTAGGTAAGGCAAACGGTTCACGGGTTAATTGTAAATCGGTTTGCTCTTGGTGATTTGAGTATATATGTGTGTCACCCCCACTCCATACAAAATCTCCCACTTCTAGATCACATTGTTGTGCGATCATATGGGTTAATAATGCATAACTTGCTATGTTAAATGGCAATCCTAAGAATACATCACAGCTTCTTTGGTATAACTGACAGCTAAGTTTGCCATTTGCTACGTAAAACTGAAACAAACTATGACAAGGTGGTAATGCCATATCATCTACCACACCAGGGTTATACGCAACCACTAACATACGACGTGAGTCTGGGTTGTTTTTGATGGTGTCTACCACTTTACTGATTTGGTCAACAGTTTTGCCGTCGGCTGTTTTCCAGCTGCGCCATTGTTCACCATAAACTGGGCCTAAATCGCCATTTTCATCGGCCCATGCATCCCAAATTTTAACACCATTGTCTTGTAGATATTTAATATTAGTGTCGCCATTTAAAAACCACAATAACTCTATAATAATTGAGCGCAGGTGTAATTTTTTAGTGGTGACCATCGGGAAACCATCTTGTAAATTAAAACGCATTTGATGACCAAAAACAGATTGTGTACCTGTGCCAGTTCTATCTTGTTTTGCGTTACCTTCTGCTTTAATTCGTTTAATTAAATCTAAATATTGTTTCATGATTTTTTACCTTTCTTTTGCTTTTTAGTCTTTGTATTTTTTGATATTTTAATGTCAGTTTCATCAGTTGATAAAGCCACGGCTCCACGCTTATGATCGTAAATCGGTTTTCTGTACGCTAAGAACACAATAACGGCACCAGCGATAATCATTGGTATTGATAATGTAATGCCACGTGTGATCCAGTCGGTTCCGTATAAGAATCCATTGATACCTAATTGTGCATCAGGCTGACGGAAGAATTCAACAAAGGTTCTAAACACCCCATAACCTAATACAAACATTCCAGAAGCTGCCATTCTTGGTCTTGGTTTGCGAATAAACCAAGTTAAGAAAACAAATAATACCAACCCTTCTAATACTAATTCATATATTGTTGAAGGGTGGCGCATCACCATATTACCTAATGTATTTTCAGGTAACTGTGTAAAATAAACACCCATTGGTGATTCAGTCACACGACCCCAAAGCTCTGCATTAATTGTATTACCACCACGTACAAATACTATCCCCATCGGTACAATTGGCACAACCCAGTCAGCAGTAACAAATGGGTTTATTTTGTATTTACGCGAAAATAAAATATAACCAAGACACACTCCTAAAAATCCACCATGAAACGACAAACCACCTTCCCAGATACGAATTAAATAAAGTGGATTTTCTAAAAATAGAGGGAAGTTATAAAACAACACATATCCCACACGACCACCGGCGATCACACCGATCATGATATAAAACAATAAGTCGCTGTTAATCTCTTTATTCCAACCCATATTGGGATATTTAAGGGCACGACGATTGGCATACACCAAACCAAATACAAAGGTGGCAAGGTAGGATAAACCATACCAATTTAATGATAACGGAGTGCCGGGAATACTAAATATTACGGCACTCATAAACGGGGATTCAAACATAATTTACTCTCAAAAAATTAAATCTTAAAAATTAGAAACTGATCAAAACAGATATCACCATTTTGATACTCAATAAAAATAACAACAACGCAAACCATTTGGTTAAAGACGCCGAGTTTAATCGATGCGCTAATTTAGCACCAATTCTTGCAAAAATCAGGCTTGTTAACACAATGGACAACATTGCTGGCCAATATATCCAGCCAGTACTAAATTGCCAACCTGTATCTTGCGCGAAAATAAATGATATCGAAGCAAAAAAAGCAATAAACCAACCACAAGCACTTGAAGTAGCAACCGCTTTTTTAATTGGCACAGCCATTTTACTTAAATACGGCACCGTTAATGTGCCACCACCTATTCCAAACAAACTTGATACTAATCCAATGATTACTCCACTAGGGGTATGCATATAGGGATTTGATGTTTTTTTAACTTTATTGTTTTGAATCACTTTAAACTTGAATGTTTTTCTCCACATTGAAAAAGATACATAGATCAAAAAACAAGCAAATATAATTTGTAATGTTTGATTTGATAAACCTGATAAAAGTTTCACCCCCAACCATGTTCCAACACTCACTCCAATACTAATCAAAAACACTGTTTTCCATAATATGGCTTGTTTTTGATGATGTACCCAAATTGCACTAAGTGAAGTGAACAATATTGTGGCCATGGATGTACCCACTGCCATATGCATAATCCACTGAGGATCAAATTGTAATAACGTAAAAATAGTGACCAAGATAGGAACAATGATTAATCCGCCACCCACACCAAATAACCCGGCTATTAAGCCAGCTATGACGCCAGTTAACATATAAAGTGCTATGAACACGTAATTTACTCATTTTAAAAAGAGGGATTGTATCAATTTAGAAAAATGGATTCTGCTTTAAAATTTCAATATTCAAATGGCTATTTTTGAAAATTATGTTGTTGAAGTGCTAATAGCTTGAAAACATTAGCTTTTTCATGCTTCTGAGTTTCCAAAGCCCGAAACCAACCTAAATAATTGGCAAGATATTTAGTGG
>JALJPK010000100.1 GCA_022968985.1 Pseudomonadales bacterium
CGTTTAATGATAAAAGCGTGATTAAATTTGGCCGACGTGAAGTATCGGTTTATGCCAATAGACTGTCTTTAATGTGGCAAAGTATGCGCAAAGATATCATTGCAAATTTCCCCGCACCTGAACCTATAACCAAGGCAGTAAATGTTCCACTTTATTTAACGCAATTAGAAGATAAATTTGTCAGTGATGCTTACCACTCGTTATCTATTGAAGGATATAACGTGAGCCTTGAATTGATTGAGCATGTCAGAGACGGTAATTGGAGCCCGCAGCAATCCAATGCAAGTAAACAACATTTAGATGCCATGGCCGCAAAAGGGTATTGGGATGCTTTTGTAAAAGTAAAAATCAGCGTAGAACAGGTGCTAAAAGGCAGTAATGCAGGTGAGGTATTAGAGCAAGATCACTTAGATTGGTATTTGGCATTGTTTGGCCCCAGTGTAGTTGCGGGTTTTGTAAAACAAACTGATTTGGCGGGGTATCGAACGGGGCCTGTATTTATTAGGCAGTCTAAACACACACCTCCAAGTAAAGAAGCGTTGCGCGATATGATGCCGACTTTTTTTGACTTATTAATGCAAGAAGACAATGCTGTGGTTCGTATTGTATTGGGTCACTTTTTGTTTGTGTATATACATCCATATTTTGATGGTAATGGTCGGTTGGGCCGATTTATTATGAATGTAATGATGGCTTCTGCTGGATATCCGTGGACAGTAATACCTGTTCAAAGAAGACTCGAATATATGCAAGCGCTTGAAAGTGCCAGCGTTGATGGTGACATTGTTCCTTTTACTCGGTTTATTGTGTCTTTGCTTTAAAATGAAAAATGAACATTGGCTTGGGGCTGGCTTTTGCTAATGGGTAGCCTCAGTCCTTAATTTTGTAGATACCATCTCTCCCAACTAGCTTCAAGTACTTAATTCACTTGAGGCTGGTATTCTTTTTGGCTTTTATAAACGCCATAACAAATCTGTACTAACTTTCTCATTGCGGCACCTAATGCCTGCATTTTGCTTTTACCATTTGCTAGTAAAATCTCTTTTTGTCGTTTGATATCTGGGTTCCATTGACTTGCACAAATCGCCGCCATGTACAATTTGGCTCGATATAAGGGTGAACCTGTTTTGCTCAATGTCGATCTGCCTTTCATTAATCCTGATTCTTTTATTTTTGGGATCAACCCTAAAAACGCAGCAACTTGTTTGGCATTTTTAAAATCTTTTGAAACTAATAATAATGTCATCATACGAGCTAATACCGGGCCTACTCCAGGGATAGTCATAAGATTTCTATGGGTTTCTTTTAATTTTGGATGCTGATCAATATGATCATTAATATCACTTTTTAATCGTTCAATCTCTTCTTTTATTATTTTAATCATTAAATTTAATGACTCTAACACTCGCTCCGATGGCAAGCTGAATTCACTACTGCCTAACCGATTCTCTTCGCGTTGATAGTCCGACTCAAGCGCGTTTAACCTTGTTATCATAGACTTTAATTCTCTGACCTCAATTGGGTCAGGTTGCCAAATTCGAACTTTTTCTCTACGATCAACGGCAAATTTAGCCAACATTATCGAATCCGATTTATCAGTTTTATGCGTAATTCCCATACCGTCAGCATAGGATTTCGCATGAGCAGGATTAGCCACATATATTGGAAAACCTAGCTTATGAAGGAAATAACAAATAGGTTCGTGATAAACACCTGTCGCTTCTAGTGTAATTAAAATATCCGCTGGATCCGCTTTTGTATTTTTAATAATCCAGTCTGACATTTTCTTAAAATCTTTGTCACTATTATTGAAAACTTTGGTTTTTACTTTCCCTGATTGCGAGTCACGCAACCAACCAAGGTCTAATTTTAACTTTGAAACATCAAGCCCTATTGAAATCATTCTCTAATACTCCCCTTGCACATACAGCATCACTTTTATATTAAAAGGCGCTTGGATACCATCCAGTTTTGTGAGATAAAAAAGCTAGGGCCTAATCTACAGAACAGCATTTTCTGCTTAGGGTCGATCCAGGCTCACTAGCTTTTGGCTTATATTTGATAGCTAATCAAATATTATGGAGAGATACAAGGGTCGATATTTATATCGAAAGTAACAAGTTGGTGTTCGTTTTGGTTCTGTTGTGAATTTAGTAGGTGTCCTTTCTAGTTTGTTTAAAAAGATAAAAAAACGCGATAGCATTTCTGACTTCGGTTTATTAAGTTTTAGTTTTTTGTGCAATAAAGTATCAATTACTAATATTAGAATTTATATATAAATGACTTGACTGATACCCTTAACTAACTTTTAGCGCTGTTTTTGATGACCCACTTAACAATAATTAAAAGACAGTTATGAAATGTAGTAATTAATTTGAATTGTGCCGGTAATGTTGTTAGTTTGTTGTGATCCTGATTTTAAGATTAGGTTTAATTTATCAATCAAAATTACTAATAATTATAATAAAGAGGAATTTAACATGACTGAGATGATAACTGAGAAGAAAACTATTAAAAACATTAATAATAGTCAAATAGTAATAACTAATGACACAGAAATTGATGTTTCTTTTAGTGATAATATAGTTACATTTACTGATATGAGTGATCCAATAAATAAGTTCGAATTTAATTACATAAAAAATCCAACAGAAGGGCATAACTGCGTATTTATGCTGGACTTTTCTAATCCTATTTTAAATAAAATAAAGCTTACTTTTATAATAAAATCTAACGGATGGAAATATTCTCCAACTGGTGATCTTACATTTAAAAAACATCCAACAGATGTAAGTGATAATGTTCTTACTATTCATGCACCAAAGACAAAAACTAATGGTGAAGAATTAGGAGAATTATTTTTAAATGTAGATGGGCCTTCAAAATCTAAATATAAAATTGACCCTATGTTCAGCCGAAGACGAACTTAATTTACTCTGTGTTATAAAATTTAAATTAACAGTAATAAGTATTTCACTTATTACTGTTCACATTTAATCTTTACAACGGAACTGTGATTTATCATTTTCTAGATTTTGAGAAAAATCTATCAATAGTTGGTTAAATGTGGATGCTTCAGCCTGACACAATCCATCAAACCATGGCAAATCAAACCAGATTTTGTCATAACCTAACCTTAAACTTTCTTCCACATAACTTAATGCTACTGGCCATTGTTCGGCAATACTATATATAAGTGCAGCATTAAAAATCACTTCGGCATCTTCACCGGCCAAACGTAAACTGTTATGCAAAGCGGTTAAAGCATTTGCTGTATTTTCTAGCTGAATCTCAGCTAGTGCAACTTTAAGGTACTCACTCCAATCTTCCGTCCCTATCAAGGAACTGTCGATTACAATTTGATAAAGTTCTGTTGCTTTTGTTATTTTACCTTGTAGTTTTAAGCTATCTGCTAAATTTAAACGTAAAAGATTGTTATCTGGATTTAATTCAACAGCTTTTCGAAAAGACAATTCAGCTTGTTTATATTTACCCTGCAATTCATATATTAAACCTAAATTATTATAAAGTGACGATGTCGGATTTTCTTTAATAAATTTTTGGTATAAGGGGATTGCATTTGATAATTGACCATCATATAAATAAATCAAAGCTTTTAATCTTAATGATCCTAGATAGTTAGGGTTTAATTGATTTAAAGCATCGAGTGCTTCTAATGCACCCTTAGAATTGCCTTGATAAAAATGGTTGTTGGCAATTCGGTACAATAATTTAATACTAGGTCGCAACACTAAGGCTTGCTGATATAGGGTGTCTGCTGCTTTATATTCACCTTTAAAGCTAGCAAGTAATCCTCGTTTAATTAATACCTTAACTTTATCACTGTTGATTTCCAGCATTTTATCAATTAGTTTTGTTGCTTTTTCATAAGCTTGTTGGCGTAACGCAATTTCAAATTCACCGTCTAATAGTTCAATTCGTATACCCATATATTCTTCTGCTGTGCTTAGTAAAGTGGACAACTGTGTAAGGTAAACTTCATTGCCACTTTCATCATATAACATTCGACCTAGATAACTCATTAATTGATAATAAGGTAAATAATGTTGATAGCGCCCTTGTAATTGCCATAAATTTGACCAAGTTTCTGCTGTATATTGTTCATTACTGTAAATGTCAAAACGATATTTTAGAAACTCTTGATAAGCCGCTTCACCAAGTGGATTAAAGTGAACTGTGTTGGGATAACTCGGAAATAGTTGGCTTAATCTCTGTTTAACTTCAAATGTTGTGCTCAAATATTGCAGATCTACTATCATTGGCCATTGTAGTTGCTGTTTAACCGTCCAAAGTGTCTCAGTATCTTTATCTACATCTGTTTTGGCTTCTTCAATACGGTTTAATTCTACTTGGCAGCGCTGCTCTTCACATTTTAAAATACTTTCAAGTAATACATCAGCACCTAACGCTTTCCCACGTTGAGCGTAATCCCCCGTGCTATTAGCTACTTGTTGCTGACTAATTAAATGTAGGCCTGGTGTGTTAATAATTTGTTGTTGCATGGCACTATTAAATGCTTCGGTTAATAATTGCTGTTGACCCTCACTCATTAGGCTGTCGGGATTTATTATGGGAGGTAATACTGCAACGTATAAACTTTGTGATTGTTTGTTATTCCAATACCAAACGCTGGTTAACACTAAAAAAAGTGCTGCAACAAACCCACCCACCATTATAACTGTCCGTTTTTTATTTTTATTACGGATCTCTGCGTTAATTTTAGAGTTGTTTTGGTTTATTGATGAGCCATCTTTACTTGCTTCATATTGAGGTATTTCAAAACACTCTGTTTCAGCAAAGGTGGGTTCATTAGCGTTATCGATACAGTTATCAATAAACAATTGTAACTGTTGACTGACAATATTCGCGTTAGCTGGTCGCTGATCTGGGTTTTTCATTAATAAGTTATTAAGTAAATTAAGCAAACCCTCATCTAAATTCTCATTAGGGTGTTTGGCTGGTAACGGTGCTTGATTTAATATGTTTTGCACAATCACATTTTGATTGTTTGATTCACCAAAAGGATGATATCCACAAATTAATTTAAACGCTAAAATACCAAATGAAAATAAATCGCTTCTATTGTCAACAGGCTTACCTAAAGCTTGCTCGGGAGATAAAACACTGTAACTGCCGATAAAGTTGCCTGTTTTTGTATTATCGATCGTATTGTTATTAGTATTTAGTGTATTTTTGGCAATGCCAAAGTCGGTGATTTTAGCGATATTATCTTTGTTGATCAGAATATTGTCTGTTTTTAAGTCTCGATGGATCAAGTTTTTTGCATGAGCAGCAGCCAAACCCTCAGCAATTTGTTTTAACCAAATCAATCGTTGTTTAAAACTTGTAATATGCTCGCGTAACTGGACAGTTAGAGTATTACCTTCAATATATTCCATCACCAAAGCAAAACCTTGCTCGTCATCAATAATGTCGTAAATTTGCACGATGTTAGGATGATTTAATTGCGCCAATGTATTTGCTTCTTTTTGCAGGCGTTTATGTAATGAGGCCTGCGATGCAGTATATGAAGCAGTATTGGGCAACTTACCTTTTGTTGAATCAGAGCCATTAATATCGTTATTTTGAGTGGCCAGTTTTAAACATTTAACGGCAACTTGACGTTCAAGAAGAAGGTCTTTAGCAAGATAAACAACCCCCATTCCGCCTTGGCCTAATGTTTTGTTTAATTGATAACGTTCACGTTTTTGAGAAATCACTTCGTTTGACATTTGTTTGGAATATCCTGGTTGGAATATGAATTAAAAAATTATGCTGAAAGCACTTCAGTGGTCGAGCCTTTAATGACTAAGGCTTGTGGGCAATTAAAACGCACTTCGCCGCGACGCCTTTGTAATAAATCAGACATACCCAGCATATTAGGAAAAGCTTGCGCCATTTGTTTACGTGCTCGAAATACAAGAAGGGACACATTTGCAGTATCAATGCCCAGCTCTTTAGCAAGCTGTTCATTGTTGATCCAGCCTTGACTATTAAGGTCAAGGCCTTGTTTGGCGTGTTCTGATTTTATACGGGCTAAATGTAATAAAAAATAGTGATGACTGCGCTCACCTAAATCGACTTTGTTATTTTGATACAACAAACTTAGTTGGGTATGCTCTTCATCAAGACTAACTTCAAAAAGAAATTCACACTGCTTGTTATTGATTTTATTGTTAATTAAATCAACGGTTTGCTGTTGCTCATTATTAATAAATAACAGCCATTTATATTGATCGATTTCAATAGTGCCATTTGTGTTTATTACTGTCTCATATTCTTCGTTATCTATTAAAAGAGCATTATTACGTTTTTCTAGTACCCACTTTTCACGAGTATTGCAGAGAAAAATCGCGGCCAATGGTTCGTTGTCATTAGGGATTAGGTGGTAATTATTTAAGATAGCGGTAGGGGATAAATCATTAACACCTATTAACAGGTTACATGGGCTGTCAAGATTTTCCACTTTCCAAATAGAGGCTGATGTACTTTGATTTAAAAAGGTGATTTGTTGACCAGACTTTAGAGTAATATCGTCACCTTTAGGTAATTTTTTATTATCTAACCAAGTGCCATTACGACTTAAATCGCAAATTAACCAATGTTTTCCACTCCACTTAATAGAGGCATGTATTTTAGAAATTTCAGGCTGAGAAATAACGGTATCAACTGCGCCACTATGGCGACCAAATATATGGTGGTTGAGTAGGTAGAGCTGCTCATTAGTTTTTAAATTGCGCAGGTATGCCATAAATGACCCTTTTAGCTTTATCAAATTATTATTATTAGATACCATTCCTTTTGGTTAATATGTGTCCACTATACAACAGAGGTATACGATTGTATGCATATGCTCAGAAATTATGAACATTTTATATTTGAGTGTAATAGTCGTAAATATGAGTAGTGAGGGGCTCGGGGCCGAATTTATTAAATAAGTCTTATTATTAGACAATATGAGGGGATTTAATTGTGATTACCAGTGGTGCAAGTACTTTTTCATTTAGTTAAATTTGTTATTCAGTGTCTTGTAACCCTTGGGTGAATGAAATTTTTTCTAGGAATAAAAACTTATATCACAGATCACAGATCACAGGATCATGTTAATAACGACATATGATTTTACTGTTAAACTTATTAACTTCAGAAAAATTACTCTATCCAGAATAATTCCAAATATTCGTATAACTGACAATTCCATCTATTTTAGGTCTCACTGTCTATTAAGCATATTAACGCAGTAATTATTATCTACGGCATAGTCATAACTATAGAGTTTCTTTTAATGTTACATCGGAATCAAATTATTTAACATCACCTACTAGTTGGTTTGTAAGTGTCCAAACAAAATTCAATCATTGTCATTTCAGTCAGTGAATCCCATTTATAGCAGGACAACATAATCCTTATTCATACATTGCCTCGAAAAATAAAATATACAATCCTGCTAAGCATTTCTTAAACCTTTTATACGCTATTACTCACTAAATATTGAGAAGGGGAGGGTGATGCTCATTACACTGTAGTGTCTGATAGTTGTTAATTCTCGAATATATTGTCAACGGTAGGTGTATACAGCAGTTTACAAACATCTTAAACATCCATTATTTGTAAATTTTAATGCTTTTTACTGATCTTTTATTGTCATGATCTTACCAAAATAGTCCTAGTTGATATTACGTTTAAACCTTCCTATTTAATTTAAATTCTTTAAATATTTTTATACACCAACTCATGTGAAACAACTTGGTGAAATGTAGTGAAATATTATTAATTACTTATTTTAGTTAATATCTTAACCCTAACTTATGCAGTTATTTTATTAACTCTTACGTTATGAGATTTTAATGAATAGGGCGCAATAAAGTATCTACAACTAAGACACTTAAACATATTTGTTGTTTATCTTAAGTTGGATTTAAAAATAATATTAAATTAGGGGTTATCTATGTTAAGTGTAATAAAAAAAATATATAGATTTTTTAAATTAAATAACGAATTAAAACTCGACATTAAAGATGAAGAAGGAATTAAAATATCAGATTTGGTAAATGATTTACATAATAAATTAAATGATTCTAATGAGTCATTAAATAAAGTCGGTTTAAAATATATAGAAAGTTATTTTTATATTGACAAAGAATATGATGCAAAAAAAAAGACGAGAAGAACAATTGATGAATTAAAGAAATCTATAAAATCGAATGATAATAATCTGTCGATGAAGTTGTTATCAGACTTAGAAAATAGTTTTGGTACAAACTACTGTTTCATTGACGAAGGGGCAGTTCAATATAGACCGAAAATGGTTTCAATTATTAGTAAAGATCACTCTAACGTAAATAAAGAGACTTACATTCCTTTATTTTTAATGAATAATAATTCATTGCTAAAAATTAATGATATCAATATTGATATGAATGTTAATTTTATTAGAAAAGAAAATGAAGAGATTTACGTTAAATTAGTAACTGAAAAAAACAAAAATGATAAAACAGTAAATATTAAATTATCTTTTAAACCAGAAGGTAATCAGGAATATTTAAATAATTTAATTTTAAAATATAACAAAATTCTTTGTTCATAAATAGAAAGTAGGTGAAATATGATTAGTTTTCAGTCGTTAATGCAGTCAGTTCAACAAAGTATTCATAGTGCAGCTCAAGCAGTTGAGTCTGCAGGATTTAAACATATTGATAAGTTTTTTGATCCAATAAAAAATGAAAACTCAATCGAAAATCAAAAAAAATCCCAAAAGCTTAAAGATGCGCATGCAGCTATTAATAATGGTGATATTGATGAAGCAAATTCATTATTAAAAGAACTAAATGAGTCTGAATTGAATGAAAATAAAATCAATCCAGAAGACGACATTATATATCGCCCTAAAATGGTTGCAATGGCATTTCCGAGTCAGTCAGACGATGGAAATATTGACTCTACGGTTGTTAATGTCCCATTAATTACTTTATGTCCCATCAGTAGCCCACGCATTAAAGAAGTGAAATTCAGTGCTGAACTTGAAGTAACCACAAATGATAAAGATGAATTACAGGTAGCTTTTCGCCCTGCGCAAGTAACCGGTGGCGAACATACAATAACGAAGAATTCTACAAATACAAAAATTGAAATTTCCCTTATTGGACATGAACCTCCTGAAGGATTACAAAAAATAATTGAAGGTTATGAAAAGTCACTAAGAGCTCAAATACCTGGATAATAATTTAATTTAATTGGAGTAAGTAATGGTTGATAAAAATAATAAACTCGTATCGATGGCTCATCAGTTTAGTGGATTGCCAATCAAAGAATTAATTGCAGCACCTTTAGTTGCTGCAGCTAAAGCTAATAATATGATGGCGATGACACAAACAAATTTTATAATGGAAAATTGTTTTAATAATTCAATAAAGGGAGATAAAGAAATATTTTCTCCGATTATGATTGGTATGACAATTACAAGGTCAGTCTTAAATAAAGACGGCACACCTGCAAAATCGATAGAGACTGATTTCGAAATACCGTTACTGAGTATCATTCCTTTAAACTCATTAGCCGTTGACGAGGTAAATGTATCATTTGAAATGGAAGTGAAAAGCTCTTTTGAAAGAAGAAGTACAAAAAATTCTGAAAATACAATTGCAGATAAAATAAAATCCAGTACAACAATGTCAGAAATTACAGGTTCTGTTGCAGCTAGTGACAAATCAAATGATTCATCGACGTTCAAAAAATCGAATTCTGCAAAATATGAAATCAGTACTCATGCGGGGCAAATCCCTCTTCCTGGAGGGTTACTCACAGTTCTAAAAATGTATGATCAAGCCATGTCGCCTATACAACTAAAAGATAATCAATAAACATAATTTTTAAGGTATCTCTGGAATTAAGAAATAACATTAATTAATCAGAGGGCCTTAATTATATAAAAATAATTTATTAATCGAATAATAATTATTTTTATTGTAAAACGAATTAGGAGGGAACTTAATCTGATCATTAAATATTAATGTCAGCATAAAAAAACTTACAAGTAATATTCATGATGAAGATTACTCGTTCATTTAAAATTTATTAACGTTATAAAAATGTTAATAAATAAATATTAATTATAATAAATAGGGTAAAAAATATGACACAGTTATTATCAATGGCTCAACAATTTAGTGGTTTACCAATTAAGGCATTAATTGCTGCTCCACTTCTTGCTGGTGCTGAAGCAAATAGCAAAATGGCACTTTCTCAAACTGAATTTCTTTTAAAGACTTGTTTTAATACTTCAGGAAGTGGGAAGGATATAAAATATGATCCAAGAATGATCAATATGGTATTAACAAGAAGTGTTATAAAACCTGACGGATCAGCAGGGACACCTGTCGAAACAAGATTTGATTTGCCGTTATTAACAATTTTGCCTTTAAATTCGTTAGCAGTTGATGAAATTACAGTTAACTTTGAAATGGAAGTGAAAAGTTCATTTTCGAATGACCAAGAATCTTCAAGTGAAACAGAATCAGCAGCAGAAGGGTCATTTAGTGCAAAAGTAGGTTATGGCTGTTTTTCTGCAGAAGTGAGTGGTTCAGTATCGGCATCGAGTAAATCTGCTTCGTCTGAAAAGTCTCATTATGAAAAATCAAATTCTGCTAAATACAGCATCACGGCTCATGCTGGTCAGCTGCCTTTACCCGAAGGTGTTACTACCATTATTCAGGCGTTCTCACAATGTATCGCGCCGATCCAATTAAAAGCAGGTGATAAAGTAGAAGGAACTGTATCTTCAAAACCCGCTGCATAAAAAAATTAACACTTAGCTCGGCTCAAAAGAGCCGAGCATTATAGAGGATATCATTATGAGTACATATAACGAAATACAATGCCCAGCTTGCTCTGGAAAAATTATTATTGATACAAAATTACTATTAAGTGGTGGTAACTTTAGTTGTACCACGATGAGTTGTAACGCCTCAGTATCACTTAGTAATTCAAGTTATCACGTTGCCAATAGTGCCATGGATGAATTTGATAAAATAAAAACAGCAGCACAATTATCATAATATTAAGTTAGTGTAAAAATACGATAATTACACTTTAATAATATATAAAAAATTAAATAAAAAACAATAACCATTTAGTTATGGGAATATTTTAAACAAAAGGTGAATAACTATGTCAATTTTATTAATAGAATATGCAATATATGGTCGTATTACACAAGATAATAAACAAAACGAAAGTTACGATAAAAATGTAACGATGGATGTTAAAACAAAATTAACTTCTCTTATGAAAGATAGCGGTATTATTAAAATCACCAATCAAACTATGGGGAACGATCCTTGTATTGGTACTCATAAAAAACTAATTATAAAAATAAATGGTGTAATACATACATATGATGAAGGTGGAACAGTAAATATGAATGAATTATTTACTGAAGCAGTATTTAATAATTTTTGAGTTTTCTGTTAAATAAGTAAGGTCATAATTTTAATATATTAATAAAACCTTTAATTTAATAAAAATAAAGGTTTTGTAAATATAATTTATTATTATTGGTTAAATTATAAGGTTGGATGAGGCTATTTTGTATTATCCAAGTAGATTGAAGTTCATGATCAGATGTATATTAATAAGACCAGAAGAGACTGAAATTATCAATACATATAATGATACTGAGTTTATTTACATAGATAAAATTTCGAAATTCAGGGTTTTTTTAGATTATTACACTGCCATTATAAAACTTCGGTGATCATTATTTAAACTAAAGAATAGTAAAAAGAATTAGTTATCCAGGTTTTAATATTAATATTAAGGGACATCATCCACATGTCAGTAAATAACAATCTAAGCATCACACAACTTCCATGGGCACTTGGTGATAAACAACAACTAATTTCTAAACATCTTAATCAGTTAAAAAATATTAAACGTCATTTTTTAGGTTATCAAACCAATCAAAATATCGAGATATCAGAAACAATCAGTCCTTTTCTTAATATGAATGTTTTAAATTTAGGCGACGCTTTTGAAAATGGCGATTATCAGTTAAATGCGAAAGAATTTGAACGCGCTATTCTCCAATATTACGCGAGATTGTATCACCTCGATTCTGAAAACAGTGACAGTCAAGAATACTGGGGTTATTTAACAACCATGGGGTCAACAGAAGGTAATTTGTGTGCATTGTGGAATGCGCGTGAATACTTAAGTCAAAATTTTAATAAACCTCCTGTAGTTTTGTACTCTAAACAAACTCATTACTCCATTCATAAAGCTTGTCGGTTGTTGCAGTTGCCAAATATTGCTGAATTAGGTAAACAGTTAGGTGATTGTCCAATTGATAATTGTTCAATAAATCAAAACTCTAATGAACATGGGTGGCCACAAGCAATACCGACACAAACAGATGGCAGTATTGACATTAATGCGTTATTTAAAGTGGCCAAATTTTTTATTGATCGTGGTTATCCTATTATTTTTAATTTTAATTATGGTACAACCTTTAATGGTGCATTTGATGATATTGAATTGGCTATGCAACGTTTGAAGCCTTTATTATATAAAAATACTAATAAACGAAATTATTGGCTACATGTGGATGGTGCTTTGGCCGCTAACTATATGCCGTTTATTGAACAAGGGTTAAAACAAGGCCTTGAGAATAATACACAGTATCGAAAAGAAAAAGTGCCAATATTTGATTTTCGAATACCTGAAGTTATGTCGATTAGTGTGAGTCCTTATAAATGGATTGGTGCACCTTGGCCTTATGGTATTTTTATGACACGAAAATCATTGGTAAATATTAATACACATCGACCTCATTATATAGGAAGTAATGACACTACAATCTCGGGTTCTAGAAATGGTTTTTCTGCCATTATGCTATGGGACAAACTCACTAAACTGGGTCAAAAAGGTTTAATTGATTTAGCATTTCGTAATGAAAAGTTAACCCAATATGCTCATCAGAAGATAAGTGATTTAATTGAAAATTCTACTATTTCGGCCGAAACTATTTTATTACAACCCAGAGTGTGCTTTTCAAATATCATTTTATTTAGGTCTCCTAACCGCAATATTATAAATCAGTTTTCATTATGTTCGGACTGGCACGATATTAATGGGATATCTGTTCTTCTAAGTCATATTGTTATTCTTGAGCATGTCACTTTTGAAACCATTGATTACTTTATTGAAGCATTACAAAAGCCTGATGCGTTCAGTACTAGTTTCACCAAGTCTGCTTTAGATGAGTCTAATTTGAGTACTGCAAATTTAAATGCAGTCACTTTAAGCACACCTTAATTAAGCGCATCATGTAATGATGCTATATATAAATTATCGTAAGCATTTTTATTTAGTTAGATAAACTATTTCCGAGTAACTAATTGAAATATTTATTAATGTTTTAGGTAAAAGTAAAATAAGAATATTTGTACTAACGGTACTCATAATATTACAAACAAAATAAATTTAATTGAGGGGTCGTAATGAATATTTTCAAATTGTTGTTTTTGCTGTTAACAACGGTGGTAATAAATTTTTCACTTTTAGCTCATGACATTGATTTGACTAAAAATGATGTGACTGAAATTGATGTTTCACTGCATATTAATAAGCTCTATCAGGTGGAAACTAAAAATCAAACATTTAAGTTAGACGCTTATTTGGTTATGCGTTGGATAAAACCTAAAAATCAAATTACTGAGGGACTTTATGAAAACAATCAAATACAACATGCAATTAACGACGGACTTTGGTTACCCGCAATTGAATTTATTAATGTATTGGGCCATCGAGAAGTATCTAACAGACATGTGGTAATAGATAAAGATCGTGTTACTTATAATGAACGATTTACTTCAACGTTTACTACGAAGATGGATTTTAAGAAATTTCCGTTTGATAGTCAGTCTTTTATAATTGAAATGGAACCTTTTTCCTATGGGGTTGATAAAATTATATTTAATAAGGTAAAAGTTACTCCTGAAGATATTGTCGATGTTATTGATAGTCAATGGTATTTTAAAAAACCGTATGTTACGAATATTACTCCTCATTCATATTCCCACTTGTCCCGTGATGGTGAACCAAACATAGAGTATTCAAGATTAATTATAAAAATTAATGCGGATAGGATATCGAGCTTTTATATATGGCAATTTATTTTACCATTAGCTTTGATTATTATTTCTTCTTGGGCTGTTTTTTGGATTCCTGGATTTGGGGAAAGATTAAGTACATCATTCACATTGATGCTGACAGTCGTGGCGTATAATTTTTATACAAGTAATTTATTACCACGCCTACCTTATACGACCCTAATTGAAAGGATGGTGATTTATAGTTACCTCAGTATATTTGCTGCCATTATTTTAATTGTTATTAACCGTTTACGCAGTCCTGACAATAGTGGCAGTACTGAATTAATTAGAACTTGTCGTTGGTTATTTCCACTTGGATTTGCTTGTATTATGAGTTTACTTATTTTTAGGAATTTTATGTTATGAAAAATAGAGCACTTACTAAAAAACGTGTATTGTTTGAAGCGATTATGTCAGCCTTTGTTTTTGCTACATTACTTGGAGGTTCGACTTATTTAGTCTATAGCAAGTCATTAACAGCTTTAGAAGACGAAATAAAAATTGGTTTACTTTCAAGTGTTAAAGCCGCAGCTAAACGCATTAATTTTGATGGTCATCAAAATTTTGATAATACTACAACCAAAGACGACCCTACTTACATTAGAATAGCAAATGAAATAGAAAAGGCTCGCCAAGAATTATCCGACGTGACTTATGCTTATACTGTCATTAGCGCCAAACCTAATGATACAAAATACAGTAAGGTTTGTTCATGTGTAGTTAATATCAATCTCAATGAATCTGATAGTTTTAGTAATACTGAAGATTATGTTAAGCCAAAAGATAATGTCCTTTTTGTTGTGAACATCAGTCCGCAATACGCAAATAAAGAAGGTATTATTCCTGAACCTCCAGCGCTAATGGATATTTATGACGATAGCCCTCCAGGATTGCTTGAATCATTCGGAAAAAACGATTTTTATGTCACTGAAAATCCCTATACAGACGAATGGGGATCATTTATTACTGCTTATGCACAAATTAATATAGGGGATAACTCTTTCGGTTTTTTGGGTATGGATTTAAAATTAAGTAAGTTTTATGAACGGTTAAAGAAAATTAACGTGGTATTCAAACGGGCCGCTATCATAATTATTTTTCTTAGTTTAATTGTTGGATTAGCCATCTGGTCAATGCGCCGCGCTGTTATAAATATAGCGATAAAATATGTAGATTTTAAGCAAGATACAGGGAATAAACAACAACATAGTAGATTAAATTCTCAATTGTTTTATGTATTACAAAGTGGTTTGTTAGAGCGTATTCAACAAGGGAAAATAAATAATCAAGAATATGACACGCAATTGTCTATGTTAGATGAATATGGTCAAAGTTTCATGACAACAAGTGATACAGATAATTCGAATTTTTTACTGAGCGAATTAATGTTAGCAATGACTCATAAGTTAAAAAACCCTGCCAGTAAAACAATTGAAACAGATATGCCTCAAGAAATTAAAGCCAACTTTAAAGGTTTAAATAATCAATTTAGCCAATTACTTATGGCTTTAGATCAACTGACAATTCCTACAAGTTGCCAATTTAACATTATTGATGAAAGTCCATTAAATTGGAGTCTTTCTCTGGTGATTAAGTGTGAACCAAGCGAACACAGTCTAGCCATTAGTCAAACGTTAAATGGTCTACCTAATTCGTTTAAATATCCGAATTCACTGCAGCCCAATAATAATGATCAGGCTTGGTTATGGTTACATCAAGTACGTAATATTTCACCTTTATTAAACTCAAAAATAAAAACAAATATTAATACAACTGACAGCCTTTGGGAATTGAGTATTGAAATTCAGTTTGACGCGGTTAAGGTGTAACTATTATGAAAACTGGCCTTATACTTATTTTAGTCACATTATTAATTCTGCTGTCATCGGGCATTAATTATGCGACTTTTCCTGTGATCTTAGAAAGTCAAAATGTAAGCAATATGCTAATAGGCATAGCTATGTCATTTGAAATTATTGCAATGTTATTATTGTATTCAAAACTAGCTATATTTATTCAAAAATTAGGTTTGGCTGGTACGGTTATATTATTGTCATGCTCTCGCTGCTTGGCCATTGCATTACTTGCAAATAATGAATTTTACATCTTTTGGCTGTCGGGTATTTTTATCTATGGCGCTGCAACAGGGATGCTAATTGTTTTAATTCAAACTTGGTTATCCAGTCTTCAGTTGGGTAAATATAAAGGGGTGTTAATTGGGTTGTTTACCTGTGCGTTATCTAGCGGCATTGCATTCGCTCCCGTTGTTTTAAATGCTGTTTTAATTGTTGTACCCAGTATCGATACTGTTACTTCAATTGAAAGCAGTAAAGGTATTTACCCTGGTGTTGAAAACTATTATTTTTTTTACTTTAATAGTGCATAAAATTATGTGGCCTCTACATACAAAATTA
>JALJPK010000101.1 GCA_022968985.1 Pseudomonadales bacterium
GTGAATCTATTATACTATATTTCCTAGCTGTCCTATATTTATAATGGACTCAACTATAGCTTAATGCAGTGCCATTCAGGCCTGACCCTCGACTATTAAAACTCCCTATGATTTATTGACATAATACAGGGCTGCTTCATCAAATTTTTTTTGGTACACTTCGGATTTGAATTCGCGTCATTATTTCATGGAAAATATTTAGTATGAAACCTTCCGTCATTACATTCTTTTTTATAATTTTATTTAGCTCTATATTATGTCATGCCGACAATAGCTTAACCTTTCAGTTGGAACTTAAATTAGCACAGCAAGGAGATGATAATGCTCAATTATCCATAGCCTCACAATACGAAAATGGATTGAATACCACTCTAGATTACGAACAATCATTTTACTGGCTGGAAAAAAGTGCTAAACAAGGGCATGCACAAGCACAATATAACCTAGCACTAAAATTTGAAACAAATAACGAAATGGTTTCTGAAAACCAACAACAAGCCTTTTATTGGTTTTTACAAGCCGCGGAACAAGGACATGCTTTAGCACAATACCAAGTAGGTATTCGTTATGATTTGGGTTTGGGGGTAGATATGGGGTTTATAAATTCTGATAAGTGGTTAAAGAAATCATTTGATGGTGGTTATGCTAAAGCCAAATACACATTAGCAGAATATTATCGAATCGCTCGACATGGCAGTGGGAAAAGCGAATTCGTTGTTGATTGGTATATAGATTCTGCAAAACAGGGTTATGCGCCCGCTCAAACTATGCTGTCAGATTATTATGCAACTGGGGTGGAAATAGAAAAGGATGAAGTGCAATCATTATATTGGTTGAATCAAGCGTTAGCACAAAATGATGGCCGTGCAATGTATTTAATGGGCGTTAGATATGCAAAGGGTGATGGGGTTATAAAAGACTCAGATGAGTCTCATTATTGGTTAATTCAATCAATGCAGCGGGGGTATGTATTTGAGGGAAATGATAGGTCGATTTATCCTTTTCTGTCGAAAGTCTCTAATTACGAACTAGGATTGAAAAAAAGAAATAATCGAAAGAAAATCGACTGGTTAAAAAAGGCGGCAAACCTAGGGTTTGTACACGCTCAATTTGAATATTCCTTTTCAATAGGTTCGAAAAAATCTATTGAAAGTAATGCAGAGGTACGAAAAATAAATTGGTTGATAGAGGCTGCTGAAAATGGTCATCTTGATGCTCAAATGTCCTTAGCTTATGCCTATAAAAATGGAGAAGGACTATCTGTGAATATTAATAAGGCTTTGTATTGGTGGGAATTGTCAGCAAATCAAGGCGGTTATATGGCAATGGCTGCTTTGGGATTACATTATTTTGACAAAGCAGACTATGAAAAATCGAAACATTGGTTTGAACTCGAAGGTGGTCCAACCGGAAATTATTATTTGGGTGAAATGTATGCGAATGGTTTTGGGGTTGCGGCGAACCATAAAAAGGCTGTTGAATATTATTTTAAATCACATAAACGTCAGTATGAGTTGGCCACATTTAAAATTGCCGAGCATTATGAGACTGGAAAAGGAGTAGAGCAAAGTTTTGATCGGGCCATGCACTGGTATGTTAAAGCTTTTTATAGTTCACCCGTTAAAGACCCCCTAAGAAATAAAGCCAATCAAAAAATAGGCGACCTTAACCGATTGGCTATTAATGAAAATAAAAAACGAGAATCGAAATTAGCTCACACCCATTTAAATATTGGTGAATATTATTATCAATTAGGCTTAAATTATGAATATGGAATAGATACAGAAATAAATATAGATGAAGCTATTTATTGGTATCTACAGGCAAAAAGTCATGGCTATGAAAATGCTAAAATAAAATTTGCACACTTGTATTTACAAGGTATTAATATTTCTATGAGTTCAAAAAATGTAATTGATTGGGTGTATCAAAAAGAGCCAGAAGTTCAAGCTGAATATTTATATGACTTGGCAATGTATGGTTTTGAATATGGGAGGGGGGCGCATTTAAATCGCACTGCATGGTCATGGATGGTTAAATCTGCAGAATTACAAAACTCTAAAGCAAAGTATTTCTTTATTGAAAATTCAGCGCGCTGGGATTTAAGAGGACAACAATTCCCTGAAGATAGAAAAAACTTAAAACAAAAAAACTTAGAAATAGAAAAAAATATTGAATCTTATATTGACGCAGCTAATAAAGGGTACCAAAAATCTCAGTATTTATTATCTGTGTATTACTCAGATAACTCAAAAGACGCTTTATATTGGTTACATCAATCTGCTGAAAATGGTTACGATATTGCTCAATACTCTTTGGCATTACACTATTTGGAAGGTGATGGAGTGGTAAAAAATCCGTTAAAAGCCATTAAGTTATTTCTAAAATCAAAAAATATAAGATCACACTACCAATTAGGTTTAATATATGATTCAGGTGAATTTGTGGATAAAAATTACAAGCTGGCATTTGAATATTTTAAACTTTCTTCAAAATTAGATTTATCACGCAAACAATTATCTAGATATTACGAGCTTGGTTTAGGGGTTATTAAAAATCAATTAAGAGCAAATTATTGGGAGAGAAAATAAATACTTAGAACTCACTTCTGAACTCACTTCTGGACATGCAAACGAACCCATCTTGACAACACCCAATTCCAATCTATCATTTTATTAATTACAACATATTTCAAATGGATTGAATATGTTGTTCGTATAATTATTATTTATGGATTTAATATGACTCAGCCTAGAAATCGCCTTGTTAACTATGCAGCTCCCACTAAATATTTAATCACTTGACGCTGTGTTAGTTGTGCCTTTTTTATGTGGTAAAGCAACGTGCAGGATGCACTAATACTAGGGTTGCATGGACGAAAATAACTAGTGCCAATACACCCATCAAGATTATGAACACCGCCGTGGCTGGCTCGAAGATATTTTATTAACCCTTCCCACCATATTTTCCATTGATATTGCCTCATACGCTATCATGAGCAGCCATTATCATTTAGTTATTAGCGTAGACACCCAGAAAGCTGAATCTTGGTCAAGAAACGAAATCATCAAGCGCTGGCATAAACTTTACGACAAACCTAACAAGACACACTGAATAAATAATCAACGAAATTAACATCGTTACGTTTTGTTTCTTTACTGTGTCTGTCTTTATATGGATTTTCTCGAATTGATTTAACTGAGGAGCAATTTATTAATGCTTCGATAAACATCAATAAAAGTTTTGCCAATTTAATTGGAAAAGCATCAAGTATCGATCAACACTTTTCTAAATTCGGACTAAAACGAGCTTATTGCTGGGTAACAGCACTGCAAGTGCTCGGGCTCTAAATAAACTACTTAAAATACAGGTAATTTATTAGTTTAAACACTTCCATTTCTACTTGGTAGAATTACATTTACCCACAGTTTGATGAACAACACTTTATTATCATTCTTTAACAAACTTCTATTAAACCCAAATAATCACACCACTTTATTTTAAATAAATGAAAAATAATTACTCACTTTTCATGAGTCTTATTTTTGTATATTCACTTGCATGTCCTTAACTCCTCTTCTTGCATGTCCATAATTCTTCTTAATTATTAAGACCGAGCGGTCAATACAACGGGTACTTTTATTACAGTAAAATACATTAAAGTTTATCTATAGCTGAGCGTTTCTTTAGATCTTTTTGTTCGCGAAAATAACTCGGTGTTAAGCCCGTTATTTTTTTAAATTGACGGCATAAATGGGCGACACTACTATAATCCAATTGATAAGTTATTTCAGATAAACTGAGTTCATCATAAATTAATAATTCTTTAACTTTTTCAATACGTTGTTTAATAAAATACTGTTCTATTGTGATACCTTCGACACTTGAAAAAAGCTGACTTAAAAAATTTCGGTGATGAGGTAATTTACTGGTTAAATAACTCGATAAGGTTTTTGATTTTAGTGTGTTTTTTTTATGAATGAATTCGATGCTTAGTCGTTTAATTTCTTCAACTATTTTACTTTTTTTGCTATTGAGGATTTCAAAACCATAGATTGTAAGTTGCTTAACGAGTAATACTTGCACATCATTGTCTAAATGTTCACCATAAAATTCGCCAAAATCAACCTCACCCAAGGTTACAGTGTGAAACTGTAGAGAGAGTTTCTGTAAAATAGTCGTTAATACTATTTTACAACGCTCGCAAACCATATTTTTAACATAGATCTTCATACTACTTCCTAAGTTCTGTAAGTTTAGTGGATTCTGTCGTCTTTAAAGGTTAAAAGCAGCAGACAATAATAGTATTTAACCCCATCGTTATAGCATTAAATCATTTTCTCTGCTGCAGTTAAGTCGAAAGCGGTTTTTTGTTATTGATTACGCAAACGATGACATGGCCATTGCTGAACCAGCAAACAGTATAACTGTAAAGGGGAAAGGAATACCTGCCGCAATTGTGATGCCCAAGCAGTGTAAATTAATTCGCTAAATACATTATGTTTGTTATGCCTAAGCTTTGCTTTAGAAATAACATGGAAGCAACATCACCTTGTAATGAACCTCTCATCGGAGGGGGGGTTCGAACTTTTTATCCACAATTTCAGTAGCCGTTATTATTTTTCATTGATGCAGGTAACCCAATATTTTTCAGGGTCTATTATAAATGGATTGAGTTATTAACTTGTTATATCACTTCAACAATATATTGCACAATTTTAACTTTATTTCTCTAGAAGCTGTGATAGAAATAACAATATTCAATTTAATAAACACCCTTTGATATACTAATATGTAACAACAGCTTTGATACCAGCTTAATCGGAACTGACTGATTTATATTATAAAAAAGATTTAATTCTGCAATAGAACAATAGAATTATATAACAGTGCCGAGTTGCATTAAATATATAATACTTCAGGTAAAACATTGATCTTTGGTGAATGTAATAATTACTTTGAAAGGTCGTTGAATTATTTAAAATTGAGAGGTAAATAAAATGAACTTTAAACAAAAAATTGCTGGATTAATTGTCATCGTAGCCTTCTTGTTATGGGGAGCTGTTCTACTAATTCCATTTATTGATGTATTAGATATAACACAGAAGGCCGCGGTAGTAACATTTCTTATTATTGCAGGTGAGGTATTACTTTGGTTGGGCGTTTTATTGGTGGGGCGTGAAGTTATTGTACGTTATAAGTCTAAACTATTTCCCAAGAATTGGTTTAAAAAGTCGAAGGAATCAAATTCACCTAAGAAAGACAAACCCTCTAATTGAGACATCCATAGTAAAACCTAGGCTAATCCTAAACAGGTTGGCCTTTTAATTGTCCAAGATCTAATTGAGACATCATAGTAAAACCTAGGCTAATCCTGTGATAAAACTAAGTTAGTTTGCTGTCTTAATAATACTTCTTAATTATATTCTGGAATTTAAAAACTATCAAAAAACACAATATTTATAGGTCAAAACCTTAATGCAGCGCCATTGGGACTCGACCCTCAAGTTGAATATGGATTAACGAAATAAAACATCAAATAACATTTTACTGCTGTACGGGTATTATACTTACCCCATTCATACTAAGCGGTGGTGTATCATGCAAACAAGTCAGTTTAATCAGACAAATTTTAAATTAGGCCAAACGCAGCAGTGGGACAATGTGGCGCAAGGCTGGTTAAAGTGGTGGTCAACTCTCGAGCCTATGACACATGATGTCAGTGATGAGCTGATTAACCTGGCTAGAATTTCTGATGGTGATATGGTGTTAGACTTGGCGACTGGCATTGGTGAACCTGCGCTGAGTATTGCTGCTGTAGTTGGAGAATCTGGGTTTGTGTTTGCCACGGACCAGTCTGTTCATATGTTAGAAATTGCAAGAGAACGTGGTAAGGATTTTGCCAACGTTGCATTTGAAACCATGGATGCTGAAGACATAAAAATTGATCAAATGGTGACTGAGCGGCATTTATATTTTAAGAGCAATCAAATGGATGCAGTGACCTGTCGTTTTGGTTTAATGTTTATGCCCGATGTAAACATGGCCTTAAGCAAAATTTATCGTTTGTTAAAACCCGGTGCCGTATTTGCTACCTCGGTTTGGGACAAACCTGAACTCACCCCATTTTTTAGTTTTTCAGTTAAGGTAATGCAAAGTCTGATCGACATTCCTAAACCTGCTGCCGCTGCCCCCACCATGTTTGGTTTAGCCAACGGAGTATTAGAGCAAAAAATGACTGAAGCAGGTTTTACTAAGGTCACCAGCCACTCAGTTATGGTTAATTTTAAATTTGACCATGCTCAGCAATTTGTCAGCTTGATGCAGGACATTGCTGCACCATTAAGCAATATGTTAGCTAATGAATCTGAAGCAACTAAGCAGCAATATTGGCAACTTTTAGAAAAAAAGGTAACTGAACAATTTAGTTTGGCGGATGGTGGTATTAGTTTACCAAGCAGTAGTTTATGTATCAGTGGAGAAAAATAATCTGTGTCCAACATTTTTTATAACAGGATGAACGATAATCACCCTGTTATGCTGAAACTCAAAAGTATATTTTGTTTAGGGTCTTATCTGAGAAAAACAAATGGGGGCAAATCTTGACTTCATACCTCACAGCAGTCCTAAATCAAGATTCGACCCAAATTAGTTACACGCCTATATATATTTCGGGAATTATTTTTTATTTTTCACTATATTATTACGCCTTCTAATATTAGAAATATCAGCTCCTGCATTTACGAGAATTTCATAAGCTTCAGTTTCACCACATTCTTCTAATACTCTGCTTGCCCAATCAATTGGATAAATATTAACACCATCAGGGTTATTAACATCCACACCATGTTGAATTAATAATTCAAGAATTTCAACCTGAGCGAAAGCAGATACCCAAGTAATAGGTGTCCACTTACTTAAGCTAGGATTCTTAGGGACAGGATCGGCACCACCCTCCAGTAAGATCTTAGTTGCATCCAAGTTATCCCGAATAATTGCAAAAAATAATGGTGTTTCATTATAATTATTAACTTCTCCTAAATCAGACACCAAAGATAAAGCATAAACTGTTGCCAAATCGTTATCTAGAATTGCCAGTGTCAATGGCGTGTGAACTCGATCTTCTCTTATCATAATTACAATATATAAAATTTAGTTACATAAAAATTAGGGTCGCGCCACCCCAAACACCATTTTAAAAAACCAATGGGGCCAAAGTCGTTTATCAACAATTCTGACTCTCTTGAATTATATAATTTTTTCTTCGTGCCCTTTGGTATCTATCATGTTTGTCTTGATAGTTCGTTATTCTGTGCGTCTTGGTAGTTCTCTTGTTCTTAATGGAAGAATAGAATATACCACTGTTAAAGAAGTATATATCAATAACAACAACACTCCCCCTCCCCAAATTAAACCGAAATATACAAATGTTATAAATGCAAAAAAGTTTGAACTTAATAAGTAAAAAACCACTGCTAATAATAGCCACCACCTATTTATATCACAGATAGTTTTGCAATTTAAACAAGCCACCGACTCATTATCTAGCATTAATCTTTTGTCATTATATGTAAATGTTTTTACTTTACAGTTAGGGCATTTATAAATTTTGATATTTGATATTTTCATAATGTTGGCAACATACTTCTAGAAAAAAACAATGGGGTTACATCTTGACTTAAGAGCGCACCCAACTCAATGGCAACCACTAGGATCGCAACTTACACTTACTTAGACCATTTTAGACACTCATATATATAAAATATTTTTTGGAGGGGGATGGGATTCTGATAACATCATATTCACCCCTCCCCTTAATCTAGCCTCCCTTAATAATTTAGACCCGAATTTATAAATTCAGTCTGTAATGCACCTCACCGAATATGACCATTCATCCAGACTGGTGCCAGTTTGGTAAATTTGATTATAGAATCCAAAGTATACATAAGGTTGATAACTTGAATTATTACCTTGCGTCCACCAGGACGATGATGAGCCTATATCTCGGTATCTTAGACTTGAAATTCCTGTGCCAGCAGGCAATGCATTAAACCCAAATAGATCTTTGTATGGTTCGCTGTTAGCCCAATCTTTTGATTTTAAATACTCACCAATATAATTTAACTGATCTGTTTTTTCTATCAGTTCGACCCTATCTTCTCTTGGATGGTCAGTTAGATATACATGGGCACCCAATTCCCACCATTGTGTGGCTGTTGGTAAACGCCAGCCTTCGGGGCATGCTTGTTTGGCGGCATCTTTGTTATATAGTCTGCCGTAAATTAAACAATTATTAGCAGATCCGTTATAACAATAACTTTTAGCTGGGGTTGCATAATTCATATTCTCGGCCATCCATTTTTGATCGCCAATTTGCACCCATTTATAACTTTGACCATCGCGATTATCAATAAACTCACCCTGCACTATAACTGGATCAGTGATGATATAATTCACAGTCGACTCAGCACTGGTTGTCCAGTCTTTACGGGCTCCCATGGCGCGAATGGTTGTGTTTTGTGTAATTGTAATATGACTACTTGCTTGATATTTTTCACTGCTTTCAGAAACTGCGCTGCCGTTTGTTGTGACATGAATGTGTGCTGCATTTTCTGAGCTAAATTCCACTAAAAGATGTTTGTCATAACTGCCTGATGGCAATGAAAATACAGGCACACCCACTACTCCAGTGATAATATAATCAATAGTGGTGATTAAGCTAATTGATTGGTCTAAATTAATTGCTAGGGCATTTACTTGTGTGTCTTGATCAATCATAAATGAGCCATTAAATATTTGGCTGTTAATTGTAGGTATGCTGCCATCAGTGCTGTAATAAATTTCGAAATTTGTATTAGCTATTGTTAGATTGATGTCTTGAGCAGATTGGTATACACCGCTTTTTGGGGTGAAATTTATTATGACGTCTCTGTCCTTTAAACATCTGACAGACATAGCAAGTGTATCTGTTTGATCGTTAGACCAGGCACTGCCTGTACGAACGGATTGGTAATAATTATCTGTTGATGTCCACCATCCACCGAATTGGCCTAAGCGACCAAAAAGTCTGTTTTCAATATCGTACATATACCCTGCAGCAAGCGCTGAAAAACCAAAGCTGTCTAGGTTATTTTTATTACTATTAAAACCCCAGCTGGTATTGGCCTTAAAATGCAGGCCTAGCTCAGACCACTGCCCACTGTCTTGATCAAATTCCCCTGCTTGAGTTTGATCAAAACCATATTCAGATAATTGCGCCCAATCATAAGCACTAGGTAAATGCCAATTATCAGGGCAAACACCTTGTACTTGACCAGGGCTTGAATAACTGGAGCCACTACCCGCCATGCTATTTTCCCAAGAATATATTCGACCATAGCTGTCACAATTTTCAATATCATCATCAAAACAATAGCTGCCTGCACCCGAGTTATAATTTAGGTTTTCTGCCATCCAAATTTGTTCGCCAATTTTTACATGTTTGTATTGTGTATCGTCTCTGCTGTCTATAAAAGTACCGACGACTATTGCTTCAGGAATAGTCGTATTTGTCTGGGTTTGAGTTTGGGTTTGGGTTTGGGTTTGGGTTTGGGTTTGAGTTTGAGTTTGAGTCTGAGTACTAGTCGCGGTCAAAGAATTAGTATCACTACGTGTATCTGTTGAGGGTTGATTTATATCCGTTGAGTCACATGACATCAAAAAAATAGAGAATATAATATAAACAAAAAAGTGGGTTTTATTAGCTGTAAAACCATAGGAATATTTAGTTGTCATTATTGATATGTCCTTTTAATAAAATTAACAGATTAATTTATCTTCTCACATTTTATAGTTGAGATAAAATAACTTTTATTAATGCTGTTTGACCCTAATTAGTTGTGGCTCCTGAAATCCATTTATCCAAGGCAAACCAATACTCAGAATATTGCTGTAAATTATTATGCCCAGCTTCTTGAATGCTTATTAGGTTCTTTTCACCTTTGTATGAATCAAATAATTTTTGTCCCATGGCAAAAGGAATCACCTTGTCTTCGCTGCCATGAATAATGATTAATGGAATATCAACATTCTGTAGCGAACTCAAATTATCTAACTCCCCTTTAACAAACCACTGCATTATTGGCATTTTCTCTGCCGCCATTTGAGTTGCACTGGTTAATGGTGAAATTAATATCAACTGCTTAAATTGACGATTCTGACTCACTTTAACGGCGACGGTACTGCCTATTGATCGACCAATAATAGTTATATTAGACTCTAAATAACCCAGTTTATTAAGTGCAAAATCAATGACCGCCTTGCCATCTAGGTTAATACCCTTTTCACTGGCTTTGCCTTCACTTAGACCATAACCACGATAACCAAGCAATATTACATCGGTTTGCATTTGGCTTATTCTTGTCATGCCATCTATTCGTTGATAAAGATTACCTGCATTACCATGAAAATATATAACCAACTGCTGCGTGGCTTGTATTGACTTAAAATGTAAAAGTTCAATTTTTTTATTATCTTCAGTATTGATAAAATGATGTTTGATATTCTTACCTAGCTGTTTTTCGGGGATAATAAACGTTTGATCTGGAAAAAAAATAAGATTATTTTTAAAGGTCGACCCCATAAAAAGCAAAGCGATTAATATAAATATTAAGGTTAATATTGAGATTCTAATTATTCTATTCACAAGGATTCATTCATATAATTATTGTTTTAAGAAAGAATTTTTTAGATAAAGTTTCAAATTTCATTCAATAAAAAAAAGACTTTGGGAGAAGATCAAGTACGCCAAACACCATTTGCAAACCTATGTGGTTGCTCCTTACATTTTGACATAGGCATTTATAGGTAAAATCTTTAGGGGAAATATTGGATTCAGACCACATCATTTCCCTCCTATTTTTTGATGTACAAAATCAAAACTTAAACCTGATTATTCAATTAGAGTCATTAACTTTGTATTTGCCCAACTTGTGAACTCATTTTTATAGAGAGTTTTGTTCAGTGGGGTTCCTGCTCTTAAGATTATATTGGGGTCGTGCCTAGAATCTTTAATGGAAAATAATCAAGATTCAAGACGCGCCCCCAAAAACATTAACAAATTCACTCACAAGATCATCAAAACCCGTTAGCCTTTCTCTAAAATCATTAATTCTTGTTCGATATATTTAAGATTACCCTTTACCAAATCTATGCTTTTATGTCCGTCTGGGTATTCTTTTAAAAGTAGAGGCAAGGCTTGTGTGTAGACTTTTTTAGATTCAATAAAATTATGTTGTTCTAATAATGCATAAGCCAAACCCGTCATATATTCCACGTTACTAAAATCATTAATATGACTTATTTTAATATTGGCGTTTAATGCATGTCCAAAATAGGTCTGTGCGTGATTAAATGTTTGTTGATTATAATAGTACACAGCCAAGTTATGGCTAATCCATCTTGTTTTATCTAACTGTGTGTCGTCGTTTTTGTTTAAATAATAATCAAGGGCTTGTTTGTCATATTTTAGCCATAAATCAAATTGTTGAAGCTGTTTATATTGTTGTGCTAGGTCACTAAAAATTGATGCTGTTTCTTGTTCTGAAGCACTGTTTTCTAATTTTAGCTTTAATAGCGTGATTAATTCTTCAAATGCTTTTGACTGTTGTAATAAAATACTCAAATTATTTAAAACCTTGTCGTATATTTTAGGTTTATTTGTTTGTAATTTAGTTTTGTCGATTATAGTTTGATAATACTCAATGGCTTGTTGCGGTAACTGTATTTCAGAGGCACCAAATGCCAGTGCAAACAATAATGTTATTTGTTTATCACTGGTTTGGTTATTTGATTTTTGGATGTGTAATAAATGTTTTTGATTGATATCAAACGCTTGTTTGTATTGGTTTATTGCATTAAAAGCGTAAGCCAAATTGTGATAAGACCTGAGTAAATCCTCTTCATTTTCAGTGTTGACAGTGTGCTGTTCATTAAAATTAACCACTTGTTGATAATAGTTAATTGCCGTTACATAATCATTT
The DNA here is from genome assembly GCA_022968985.1 of Pseudomonadales bacterium. Lineage (GTDB taxonomy): Bacteria > Pseudomonadota > Gammaproteobacteria > Pseudomonadales > Natronospirillaceae > Marinicellulosiphila. The sequence goes on from JALJPK010000101.1 coordinate 12,021, forward strand.
TGGTTTAAATATAATTGAGCTAATAAACCTTGGGTTTCAGCAATATCAGATTCGCTATTTTTTATTATTTTATACAGTGTTAATGCTTTTAAATACGATTGTTCGGCACTTTTTGAATCATTGATTTTATTTTGAGAATTAGCAATAGATACCAAGGTGCCTGCCGATTGTTTGCTGTTGTCACTTACATATTTTTTCAGTAAATCCAATTTCTTAAAATGATGTTTGAGTGCCAGTGTATGTTGGTCTAATGTTGAATAACTCAAAGCAAGATTGCCATGGCTAATAATTAATGCGTTAAAAAAATCAGCTGTAATAGGTGTATATAACGCTATGGCTAATATTTCATGTTTAATCGTGAGCTCAAATTGAATAAGTTGAAAATAAGCAAATGCCAATTGTTGATGGCTTTGAGCTATGTCTTCTTTTAACGTATGTTCAATTTCATAAAAATCGTTAATTGTTTGCAGATTAAGTTCAACGGCTTCTTGAAACTCCTTTTGTTGGGAATACAAATAAGCGGTAGTTTGTTTAACTAACGCTTGCGCTAAAGGGTTTTTATTTTCAATATAACTTTGTCTGGCTTTTTGTAATTGTGCTTTTGCTAATTTAAAATTCGTATTGTTAATATTTATTCGAGCTAAGGAATGGTAAGTATTACCAATTTGTTTTTTACTTTGTTCGGCAAAATCTAAATAGTGTTTTAACGCCTGATGATAATAAGTTTGGGATTGTTTATAGTCATAATGTTCAAAGTTTTTATTGTTATATAAAGACGCAATATTAGAAAGCAGCATTGCGATATTAGGATCTAAATCTTCTAATTCATTTTTAAGAGCACTAAGGCTTTTTTGATATTGTTCAAGCGCTAAACTAAAAACTTCTTTTTTTACATAAATATTTCCAAGGCTATTTCTACTGTTGGCCACAGTGGGGTTATCTTGTCCAAAAGCATTTTCAAATATATCAATTACTTGCTGTTGATGGTGTAAAGCTTGATCAAATTCATGTTGAGCAGAATAAATTAAAGAAATTTGTTGTAATGTATACGCCACAGAAGGGTGGTTCTTTTTGTATTGTTGTGTTTTTTGGACAATAGCACGTTCATAATATTCCAGCGCTTTAGAATAAAGATTTTGTTTATGATAAAAAAGCCCTAAATTATGCAGCATGCTTGCATTAATGCTGTTGTCTTCACTGATCACTTCTTCTTGTAAGGCTAATGCTCGTAATGCATCTATTTCAGAATTTTTATGGTTATTGAGTTCAAACCAAATAGCCGCACGATTAGCGTAACTGTTGGCCAATAATGCTCGTTGTTCATCATTTCGTTCATCTAAAAGTTTAATGAGTGTATTGTAGTTTTCAAGTGACCTGTCATATTGCGATAATTGATAATGAATATTCGACTTAACCGCTAATAGGCTAAAATAAAATTCATCATTTGAATTAATATGACTATCTAAATATTTTAGCGTGTTTTTGAAATGTGAGTTTGCTTTTTGCTCGTAACCTAAATCCAACAAAATTCTTGCAAGTTGGTAATGAGAATAGGCTATTTGAGTTTGTGACCCGGTTTTTAAATAGATGTCATGAATAAGTAAAAGGCTAGTATAACTCGCCTTGTAATCGCCATTTTTATAACTTGTTTGATTTTTCTCTTTTAAATCTGAAATACTGCTGGGTTCAGATTCATTATTTAAAAAAGTAGGATGATAAGCAACTAATGCAAAACTAGGAAAACTCACTGAGAGTAGAAAGCACAAAACTATAAAACGAAAACATGACATATTGGAGAAAACCTTAATTACTGAGTGTTTTGAAATATTTTACTTGATATAAAAGGCAAACAACATTTTTATTATTTAGAAATGACATAAATGGGGTCTAATGACGTGACGGGATCGCACTCCACTCAGCCCAATTTAAGCCACTTTGACACACAACAAATCCAATACAACGTCACAGAGTAGACTTTTCTATAAGACATTAAAAAGGCCAGTAGCGAAATACTAGTTTAAATCAAAAAACAAAAATTAATTTTTAAATCAATCATATTGGGGAGCGTGTCTAAAATTTTGACTAGACAACCAATAAACCAGTGTCAGTTTTGTCGAGGCAAACCATCGACCTTCAAGAGAATCGCCTTATACTCTCACAACAAAATCTATGATTCGCAGCTTACATTTGGCATAGACATTCATAGGTCAATCTTAATTCATCAATCATAAACACTACGCTATAAGATGTATTTACGATAATACAATATTTAAAATGTATATTATTTCCCCATATTTATTATTTAGGTTCGATATTTATCACTACATGGATGTAGTATATTAGGGTAAAACAGGAGCAATTATCGATATCAAAAGTAATAAGCTCTATCTGTGTTTGGGTTTGTCGTCAGGACTGATAGAAATTATGAATAGTCCTTGTTATTGTTCTTTATTTTTTATTTTTAGCAATACCACACGACATTGTTTATTTTAAATTTCGACGACAGTAATGGTCCTTTGGAATTGAGTTTTACCATAGGATTTGGATTTGGATTTGGATTTGGATTTGGATTTTTAGGTGAATTCTATTGTTTATTTTGAGTTAAAGTAAACCTATTTTTTAGAGTTAAATCAAACCTCAAAAAGATACAATTAAGTAAGTAAATTTATTAAAAAAATTAAACCAACAAAAAAGTCAGGATAATAAAACACTGACTATCAGCAATTAAAAAAATCTATTGCTAATAGTTCCACTAAGAATGTAAACACATCTTTAATTCACATTTTTTAATAACACTTCAGTGTGTAACCAAAGTTGCTTTTTATAATCCACATCAAAATTAATTGTGACTTGTTTTTTATTTTTAAAATATTTACCTGTTACCCCTTGAATGTCGTTGTTGCTGCATACATAAATACCGGTTTTACTGGTTTTACTCATTACTGGTGACAATAAAGTCGACATCAATTTTGCCCACCAAGGCATATTAAACATAAGGTCGGAACGAACCGCCCCAGGGTGAAACGCATTTACATCAATTGATTTGTCTTTGAGTTTATCCGCCAAAATTTGTGTGAATACCGTTTTTGCATGCACTGTAGTGATAGCCGTTTTAAAACTGCTGTAGTTTTTTGAAAACGTTAAGTCGTTAAAATCCAATCTTGCTTTAAAAATAAACGATTGCACACCTGCCACATTCACAATTCTAGCCTGTTGCGATTTTTCTAATAAAGGAAGTAACTCTGTAGATAAAACAACAGCACTTAAATACCCCACCGCAAACGTTTTTTCAAAACCTTCATCTGTAAGGGTTTGCTCACGTTCCATCACACCAGCCACGTTGGCTAATAAATCCAAAGACTTATTGTCCTTCAAAAACTGTTTGGCAAACGTTTTAACTTGCGAAATATTACTTAAATCCAGTTCTATAAAATGGGCATTATTGGGGTATAACTTATGCAGTTCTTTTTCAACGTTAGTGCCTTTTTTCGCATTTCTGCCAATAAAATAAACTCGATAATTTTGTAGTAATAGTGCATGCACTATCGACAAACCAATGCCTGAGGTACCACCTGTGATCAGTGCTGTTTTCATTATTCATTCTCCGGTTAATTAATTTCTGTTTTTCTGTTTTTCTGTTTTTCTAACTAAAATAATTATCAAACTTTACTAATCTATCAAATCGACTACATGTACAGACCAGTCTGTCTGCATACTAGGTAAAAAATTTAGCTGAGAATTAATTCTGCGGTTTGACGAGCCGCTTTAAAAGGCCAAATATCACGATATATTCGGCTGCTTGTCATAGCCCCTTCAATTAATAAAAACAGACTGTCGCTGACAGTTTCTACATTAAGCTGTTTATGATTTACGGATTGCTGCGTTAACGTTTGTAATACGTCTTTAATGTCATTTCGAAGTTGATCTTTTCTGTCTATCACAACCATTTGAAACGGCTGATTAATTTCAAGTGAAATTTCAGACGTAATATTTTGCATTGGACAACCTATAAAATTCATCTTCTTAAATTGTTTTTCAATAAAATCAAATAAGCCCAATATCGCTTTTTTAGGGTCATCATCACTTTTTAAAATATTCGAACAATCACATTGTGACAATCGAGCTATGTCAGTTAAATAAGCCAGACCTAAATCGTCTTTCGAATCAAAATGATCGTAGAAACTGGCTTTGGCCACTTTTGCTTCTTTAATAATTTGATTGATGCCGGTAGCTCGAAACCCTTGCTGATAAAACAAACGCTGGGCGGTTTTTAAAATGCGTTCTTTAGGGTCACTTTTTAGCGCTGTATTGGCCATAGGGCTCTCAATTTGTTATTGCTGCAACGTAAAAACTCAAACATTTACAGGATCAATTCATCAATATTTATACTTCACATTATAGGAAAACAAATATTTGTATTATTGATCAATTATAATACAGACAAGTCTGTCTGTAAATATTTGCTTCATATTAGTTTTTTAAATTACATAGAATGACGGTGTCGAACCCCGCATACTCAAAAATGTAAGCTCAT
>JALJPK010000102.1 GCA_022968985.1 Pseudomonadales bacterium
ATTAATGGCGGGTAATTCAATTTGTCCAGGTTTTGTACTTAATGTTTTTTCGCTCTGAGCAGCGAGTTCAGACTGTAACGTACGTTTTGTTTTAACGGGTTCATCTAAATCCAAATCGTTAGAATCTAAATCTAACTCTTCGTATTGCGAATGCTCTTCACCTTCTAATGTTTTATCATTTATTTGATTATTAATTACATTTATTTTTGATTCGTCTTTATTCACATTTTTTGTATTTAAGAAATCTGATGTAAATTCTGAATCAGCTAATACAACATTATTTGTAGTAGTGGATCTAGCCATTAAAGTTGTCTGTGCTATTAATTGAGCAGATACATGCACGGGGACTACTTCATCTAATAATCGGTCATCTATTGCAACAGGATTCTCTAATTCACTAATTACAACTAACGCCACATTTTCATTTTCATAGTCTGAACTGATCGCACCTCCTTTAGTTAACATGTTGGCTAACTCTGATTGGTTAAGCATTTTTAACTCAGGGTCAAAACTCATATCTTTATTATTAATATCAAATGATATTGTTTCTACAGTACTTAAATCTTCACCCAAAATTTGTTGCATCAAATCTTTTGAGCCTTGTATTGCCAATTGATTTTCACCTATATTCACCCGTAACCATTGCATAATTTCACTTGAATTCGTTAGAGTTTTTTGATCATTTAATTGAGTATCATCGCCATTTAACAATTGAGATGCAATTTGTTCAAAGGCTAATTGCGGATCGGATTCTTTGCCTATTTGCATCACTAATATACTCGAATATTTTTGTATAGATGCGTTTTGTAAATCGGCTTCATCTGTTGACTGAATTTCAATATTATTTTGAGAGTTTAATTCAATCGTAAAGAATTTCGTCGATAACCCTTGAGATTCAAATTCCATTTTTAGTTGATCTAAGGTTTCAAAGTTAGACAACATTTTGCCGATTTCACTTAATTTATCAGGAAGATTGTCTCCGTTGCTTAATGACGTTTCCCCAATATCAACAGACTCTTCTTTGTTGTTTTCATTCTTTTTGTTTGAGGAAACTTGTTGATTAAAGATTTGATTAAAATCAATTTTAGAATCATTTAAACCAGCGTCACTACTGTCTTTTGTAGAGTCTACTACCGAATTTTTATCAGTCTGTGCAGGTAAATTGGCATGTGTACTTAGAAAGGATACGCCCAGCATTTGTTGCATAATGAGTTCTCATATAAAGATATTAACTCAACAATTGCAATGCTTAGGCCAAATAATTAGATTTTAATAATTGGGATATAATTTTGAATTCTTGTTCTATTCTTTTGGCCATTTCAGGAGCTAGTGAAGTATCACCATTATGGCCAGCATCTTCTAAAACCAAACAAAGCCCTTGTAAAACATGCGCACCAATATTTGCTGAACTGCCTTTAAAACTATGCGCTGCTCTTCTAATATCTTCTGAATTTTTAGCATTAATGGCTGCATTAATTTGCTCAATTCGCTCAACTGCATCATTTAAAAACGTATTAATCAATAACGAAAACTCATCTTCCATTATTTCTTTAAGCATTTCTAATGCATCTAGATCTAGATGCGCTGATAATTCTTCACTCATAATTGCCTGCCATTTTTTTTGGGTTTTCTACAATATTAGGCCATACCACCACAGCGTTTACTTTATTGCCAACGCCTTCATAATAAAACTCTTCACAAATTGTTCTTATTAATGGTAAACCTCGACCACAATAACCATCTATTTTGTGCTCATTTTTAAGCATTTTCTGAAAGTTAAAACCAGGCCCTGAATCTTCAAAACTGATACGTAAACGACCACCTTTACCGTCGTTTAAGGGCTCATGACTTAAAATGACCCGAATAAAACCAGTAGTTAAACTATCTAATCGCTCTTTTCTTAAACTATAATATTTAGCAAAACCTTCACCACTAGTTTTTAAGTTTGAATCTAAGCCTAATACACCGTGTTCAAGTGCATTTGAATACAATTCTGCAAGTAATGTATATAACTGTCCACTAAAATTTTTCAGACCATCCACTTCTGTCACAATTTGCAGCACTAATGGCAAAGGATTAAACACCCTCAAGGATTGTGATTGTAATTCATAGTGCAAACTCCACTCTAAAGGCCCACCTAATTCTTTATTTTTCTCTACTACTACATCGTCGCTTAAAGACTCAATATCAACCATCTGAGCACTCACTAATGTAATATCATCATCACGTTCCCCACCGAGCATAAATTGATCAACATTATCTAAAATAAAGTTAAATAATTCATCTTGATGTTTACCCTGATTAAATAAATTCTCTAAACGCTCTTCTCCGAACATTTCACCATCTTTTGCCCTAGATTCAATTATGCCATCAGACCATAAAAATATTCTATCATTGTCATACATTGGAATATCTTGAATATCAGGTTTGAAATTTTCCCGGGACATAACACCAAGTGGCACTGAACTAGAATCGATTTTATCAAATGTTTTAGATTTTTCGCGCCATAAATATAAAGCAGGCAGGCCACCTACAAATATTCTAGCGGTTTTTTCAACAAAATCTAAATCCACCATAGCAGCACAACAAAAAAACTGTACGGGTAAAATTCGGGTTAATTTAGTATTTATTTCAGTGAGAATTTCATGAATAGAGAATCCTTTTTTTGTCATTCCATAAAATATTTCAGCCAAAGGCATCGCGCCAATAGCAGCAGGTAAACCATGCCCAGTAAAATCGCCGATGAAAATATACATTCCACCATCGGGTTTTCTTTCAGCTAAAACGATATCACCATTAAATACAGACAATGGTGACAATGAGTATTGGATATTATCTGAGTCCAAACAACCTAAATGCGCCACATTATCGAATATTTTTTTAGCTACTTTTTGTTCAACTACCATTTGTTGAGCATGTTCTTGAATCATTTGATTCATCATTCTCATTCTATAAAACGCATTGATTTTAGCTTTTAAAATAGAACGATTATAGGGTTTTGATAAAAAATCATCCCCACCAGAATCAAGACACCTTGCTAACGATTTTGCATCTTGCAGAGAGGTTAAGAAAATAATCGGAATAAATTGATTACCAGCGATTTGTTTTATTTCTTGAGCAGCTTCAAATCCATCTTTTATTGGCATTAAAGCGTCAAGTAGAATCAAACTTGGACTATGTTTGACATACTGACTTACCGCTTCAGCCCCATTTATTGCCTCAATAACCTCATGACCTTCTTTTTTAACAATGGCACTTAATAACATTCGATCAGAATCGTTATCATCAGCAATTAATATTTTTAACGATTTTTGTTCTGTCATAAGTGACTGCTTGTTTGGTTAATGGATATTAAACAATTGCCCAAAATTAGAGATAGTTAAAATCTTTTTAACATCATCGTTGCAGTGCACTATTTGAATATCGGCATTATCACCACCGGCGTGATCACGTAATAATAACAACATACCCAGCGCAGACGAATCTAAATAAGTCGCATCATTCATATCAATGATAAACTCATGGATATCACTGGGTGCATTTTCATAAATTTTTCTAAATTCTTGATGCGAACTAAAATCAAAACGACCTGATATATTGATTGTAAGTTCTTTGCCTTCTTGATTAGTTTGAGCCGATACGGTCATATTCCACCTCATTACAAATAAATAATTTAAATTGAATCTTTATACAATTTTAATATGTAAAATTTCTGTTCTATAAATAGTGTAGAAGCAAATATTAAACATGGCTAACTATATTGAACTTAATTTCATTAATAAAAATGGCGCTATTTGATCAAGCGCTAACATTTGATCAAATGCAGCTAATTCGTGTACTGAACCCGGCATCCCCCATACAACACTTGTGTTTTCATCTTGAATAATACTGAATACACCTTTATCATGCAGTCGTTTTTGCGCTTTGGCGCCATCTGCCCCCATACCAGTGAGCATAATTGCCACGGCTTTATTACGAAATACTTCATAAACCGAATCAAACATCACTTCCACTGCGGGTCGGTGTCGATTCACTTTTTCACTGTCATGTAATTTAATGAAACAGTTATGTGGATTTCCATGAATTGTCATATGGACGCCTCCAGGCGCCAAATATACAAACCCCGGTGACACTTTCATTCCATCTTCTGCTTCTAACACATTTAATTGGCAATTACGGTCTAAACGATCTGCGAAACTGGCACTAAATGCTGCCGGTATATGCTGAGTGATAATAATAGGAGGCATCTGTGGGGGTAAATTCATCAATACTTCTTTAATTGCTTCTGTTCCACCTGTGGATGCACCAATACAAATTATTTTATCACTCACCCCTTTAATGGCTGCTACTGTTTTAATCGGTTTGGTCGGTTTAAGTTCTTTTGGTTTAAACGAATGTAAATTTGCCTTTGATGCTGTAATAACTTTATCGATTATTTCTTGTTTAATTTCCTCAATTGCATGTTCTTGATCTAAACGAGGTTTCGCAATAAAGTCCACTGCGCCAATTGCTAATGAATCAAATGTTACTGTTGCGCCTTTTTGAGTTAATGTCGAGATCATTACCACGGGCATTGGTCGTAAACGCATCAAATTTTTTAAAAATGTTATGCCATCCATTTTAGGCATTTCAATATCTAAAGTGAGTACATCAGGTTGTAATTGTTTAATTTTATCTCTAGCTATTATCGGGTCATTTGCTGTTCCCACTACTTCTATTAAATCACTTGAATTTAATATTTCTTTTAGCACTGAGCGGATTAATGCTGAATCATCAACTATTAATACTTTTATTTTTTTCATAATCGACCTCTAAAACAATTCAATATTATCATCAGGTGATGCTTTTTTAGTTTGCATACTTTTAATATAAGCACGCTCTTCTTTTTCAATATTGACATTTTTATCAGCGGCTAGATGTTTCATTTTTACCTTTCCAGTTTTTGGAAAAAACACCACTTTTCGTGGATATATATCCCCCACATCAGAGGCGATTACATTAATATTTTCTTTACGTAAATAATCAAATGCAAAAATAATATTTCGTTGTCCAATATCACTCATATTAGCTAATACCTGCCCACCACCAAATATTTTAGCTTCAAAACTTTTTTTTCTTCCACCTTGTTTAATAATGCTATTGATCAAATATTCCATGGCAAAATTACCATACCTCGTTGAACTTGAAGTAGGATCACCCCATGAATTACTAGAATGTTCATTGTGTGCTGGTAACATAAAATGATTCATTCCACCCAATTTAATGGATGGATCAAAAATACAAACAGAAATACAACTGCCTAATACAGTTGCTATACATTCATCATCATTGGTGACGTAATATTCACCCGGCAATAATCTTGCGGACCAACACTGTAACTTTTTGTCCCAAGTTTTTTTAATATGTTCGAAACCAGCCAATGTATTTAATTTTAGTTGACTGTTAATATTATTAAACATAACAGCACCCTGTTTTCATGTAAATAGTTTTACCTAGTGATTTAATATATTCAAAACCAGTCAATGTATTGGATTTTAGTTGACTGTTAATATTATTATTCATAACAGCAGCCTGTTTTCATGTAAATAGTTTTACCTAGTGATTTAATATGTTCAAAACCAGTCATTGCATTGGGTTTTAGTTGACTGTTAATATTATTAAACATAACAGTCTCTATCTCTTCGGAAACTAATTTCACCGAATGAGTTAATACATCCAAAACCAGTCAATGAATTAAATTTTATTTGACTGTTGATGTTAATGTTAATGTTAATGTTAATGTTAATGTTAATGTTAATGTTAATTTTATTAAACATAACCGCTCTCTACCTTTTCGTTAACTAATTTTACCGAATGATTTAATATATTAAAAACCAGTCAATTAATTAATTTTAATTGTTCATATTATTATATTTAACAGATCTCTATTTTTTCCTATAAATAGTTCTACCTATTGATTCAAATTGATCTTGAAATCCATGAATATTCTCTGAATGTCCTATAATCAAATAACCATGTTGATTTAACATTTTACTATAACGGTTAAATAATTCTTTTTGAGTTTCTTTATTAAAATAAATAATGACATTACGACAAAAAATAATATCGAATTTTTTCTTCATCGGCCAAGGGCCTAATAAATTTAAACGATTAAATTGAATATTTTCTTTTAAATTTTCAGTTACTGCCACATCGTCATTATTAAAACGAAAGTAAATTCTCTTTAATTTTTTATCCAAAGTTTCAATTTTGCTGCCTTCATAAACTCCTCGTCGTCCTGTATTTAATACATTACTATCTAAATCTGTGGCTAATATTTTAGCGCCACCAAAATCACCCCCTGGATAAAATTGATCTAATGTCATAGCAATAGAATAAGGTTCTTCACCTGTAGAGCAACCCGCCGACCAGATCAAAGGCGATTTGCCTTTTTTTTTCAGTTCAGGAAATGCCGTTGACTTTAAAAAATCAAAATGATGTGATTCACGAAAAAACGAAGTTAGATTGGTTGTAATGGAATTCACGAACGAGGTGAATTCCTGATTATTTTGATCTTGAATTAAATTAATATAATCATTAAAATTAGTGAGCTCTAAGGAACGAATTCTTCTTGAAATCCGGCTGTAAACTAAATCTTTTTTATGATTTCCAAGTACAATTCCTGTCACTTCATAAGCAATTTTTGCAATGCTTTGAAAGTTTTTTTCTGTCATTGGAAATTCACGTGATAAAAAATTAGTCATCTACCTGCCTTAATCTTAAAAGCAATAATGGAAACAAACCTCGACGTATCAATTTCGAGGTTTGTATTTAGGTTTTAATCAATGATTAAAACTCTTGCCATTTATCACTTGGATCCTCCATTGGTTTTCTTAAACTTTTAGTCGGTGTAATTCGACTAACAGCGGCTTGCGGTGCTGAAATAGCCGGTTGATAATCCTGCCCTACTGCTACCTTTGCGCCATCGGTGCTAAAGAATTTCATCAAGTGCATCATCGACTTAGCTTGTTCACTCATCGCTTGACCCGCAGAGGTTGCTTCTTCTACTAACGCGGCATTTTGTTGAGTCATTTCATCCATTTGTGAGATGGCTTTGTTGACTTGATCGATGCCACTAGCTTGCTCTTCAGACGCATCGGTAATATCAGATATCATTGCCGATACTTTTTGCACTGAGTCCACAATTTCTTTTAATGTTTGACCCGATTTATTCACTAAGTCGGTACCTGCGTCTACTTTTTCTCCTGAGTCTCTAATCAAGTCTTTGATTTCTTTGGCGGCCCCAGCTGAACGTTGTGCTAACGAGCGCACTTCACCAGCTACCACTGCAAATCCTCGACCTTGCTCGCCTGCCCTTGCTGCTTCTACCGCTGCATTTAATGCCAACAGGTTAGTTTGGAAGGCAATTTCATCAATCACCCCAATAATGTCTGAGATTTTTTTACTTGATGCATTAATTTCAGCCATTGCGGTCACCGCTTCTTTCACCACTTCACCCCCTAGGATGGCATGCTCAGAAGCTTCACGTGATAACGTATTGGCTTTGCCTGCATTTTCTGCTGACTGCCTTACTGTACTTGTCATCTCTTCCATACTTGAAGCGGTTTCTTCTAATGATGATGCTTGCTCTTCGGTACGTTGGGATAAATCAGTGTTGCCCTGTGCTATTTCATCGGCACCGGTACTTACTGCGCTTGCGGCATCTCGAATTGAAGAAATAATTTCAGTTAACTTATCCACCGTGGCATTGGCATCTCGTTTTAATTTACCAAAACTGCCTTCATAGTCTTGCTCAATTTTTTGTGATAAATCACCATGGGCTAATGCGTCTAATACTCGTGCAGTATCATTAATCACCCCTTCAGAAATACCCAACAATCGATTTAGACCCACTCCTAATTTCTCGAAGAACCCTTCTTTGCCTTGTAGATCAATTCGTGTGGTTAAGTCGCCGTTTGAAGCACTTTCAACCAAAGCATCAATTTCTTTTTCAACTGACACTTCAACGGTTCTATCTTTCCATTCAACAACCGTCCCGATTCGGACATTATTATCGTCAAATACTGGGTTGGCAATTAAACCAAAGGTTAAACCATTCACTTCAATTTCAGTTGAGTAAGTACTGGATAGATTTTTAAGCAAATTTTCTTGATGCGCGGGATTTTTATGGAATACATCAATTTTAGTTTCTAATAACGTGCTCGCATTAAAGTTCGGTAACGCCCCTTTTATAATTGCCTCACGTGCTTGCATCATTTTTTCAACTGACTTGTTCATATACACAATATTACGATCGTTATCCGCAATCATCGCATTGGTGGTCACATTATCTAACGCTTGTTTAATACGTGCATTTTCATCAGCAATTGTTTTATCAATTTTTTGTTGCGCTAACACTTCAGTTTGATTTTCCCACTCTACTGCAAACCCTAAACGATTACCGTCAGCGTCATCAATTGGGGTGGCCACTACTTGCATATCAAGCGGCCCTACTTTTATTAATACTGTATAGGTTTTATCTAATGATTTTAATAACCCTCTTTGATGAGCAGGATTAACATGGAAACCATCTATGTTTGTACCCACTAACGAACGAGCATCAAATTTTGGTAATGCCGTTTTAATTTCAGCTTCCGCCGCTAACATCATTTTTTCAGTGGATTGATTCATATAAATAATATTTAAATCCGGGTCGGCCACCATCACCGATGTATTACATACATCCAGTGCTTGTTTTAAACGCTCATTGCTGTCGTTCTGGATTTTATCTTCTGCTAATTGTTTTAACTCAACAGTACGATTCTTCCATTCTACTACCGTGCCTAAACGCTCATTTTCATCATTAAAAATAGGGGTGGCGGTCACTGTCATGGTTAATGGCCCCACTTTAATATCCGTGGAATAGGTGGACGTTAAGTCTTTTAACATACCTCGTTGATGCGCTGGATTTTTATGGAACCCATCAATATTAAAGCCCATCAATCCTCTTGCATTAAAGTTAGGTAACGCGGTTTTGATCTCGGTCTCTGCTTCTTGCATCATTACTTTCACGGATTCATTTAAATAAGTAATATTTAAATCGTTATCCGCCATCATTACTGCGGTGTTACACACATCTAAAGCAATTTTAATTTTTGCATTTTCATCCGCTAAGAATTTATCTTCTTTTTCTTTTATTAACATTTCTGTTTGATTTTGCCACTCAACGGCGAACCCTAAACGATTACCTTCAGCGTCATCAATTGGTGTGGCTACTACTTGCATATCTAGTGGACCCACTTTAATTAACGTTGTGTAAGTGCTGTCTAGATTTTTTAACATATTACGTTGATGGGATGGGTCTTTATGGAAACCATCAATATTAGTACCCACTAACGTTTTAGCATCAAACTTAGGCAGAGCTGTTCTAATTTGCGCTTCAGCATCTGACATCATAGTTAAAGTGGATTGATTCATATAAATAATATTTAAATCAGGGTCGGCTACCATCACCGCTGTTTGACATACATCAAGGGCTTGTTTTATACGTTCATTGTTGTCGTTCAGTATTTTATTTTCTGCTAATTGTTTTAACTCAATGGTACGATTTTTCCATTCTACTACCGTGCCTAAACGCTCATTTTGATCATTAAAAATAGGGGTGGCGGTCACTGTCATGGTTAATGGCCCCACTTGAATATCAGTGGAATAAGTGGAGGTTAATTCTTTTAACATTCCACGTTGATGCGCTGGATTTTTATGGAACCCATCAATATTAAATCCAATCAATCCTCTTGCATTAAAGTTAGGTAACGCCGTTTTAATTTCGGCCTCTGCTTCTTGCATCATTTTTTTCACGGATTCATTTAAATAAGTAATATTTAAATCGTTATCCGCCATCATCACTGCGGTGTTACACACATCTAAAGCAATTTTAATTTTTGCATTTTCATCTGATAACTCTTTATCTTCTTTTTCTTTGATTAACATTTCTGTTTGATTTTGCCATTCAACCGCATAACCAATACGATCCCCTTTATCGTCATTAATAGGGGTGGCAACCACCTGCATATCTAACGGCCCTACTTTAATAACCGTTGTATAAGTTTGAGTGATGCCTTTTAGCAATCCACGTTGATGTGCAGGATTAACATGGAATACATCTATATTTTCACCTACCAGGTCTCTAGCACTGAAGTTTGGTAATGCTGTTTTAATATCTGATTCAGCATCAGTCATCATTTTTGCAGTTGATTGATTCATGTAGATAATATTTAAATCGGCATCTGCTACCATCACCGATGTATTACATACATCTAACGCTTGTTTGATTCGAATATTTGCAGCGGCTAGTTTTTCATCAATGATATTTTTATCTGCTTGTGTTTGTTCATTTTGATCAATTTTTTCCATTAATGCATTACACGAGTCATTTAACGCTTTTAAATCCCCCGTTTGATCATTAGTAATTCGATTACTATAATCGCCTTCAGAAAAGGTTTTCATCTCTTGATTAATATCAGTAAACGCTAGTTGAGTTTTGTCCATAAAGTCATTAAAGGCTTGTGACGCTTGACCCACTTCATCATTTGACGTGACATCTGTTCTAATTGAGAAGTCACTGGTTTGTTGAATTTTGCTTAAACTTTCGATTAATTTCATAACCGGTTTTGTAATTACCCTAGTAGTAATCCAAGCAATGATAGTTCCTAAAATTACGGCTATTAATGTGCCAAATATAGTCACACGAGTGGTGGTATCCGCGATTGCTTTTTGCTCTGCCGCTCTTACACCAATTAATGCAGCTTCTTCAGCAATAAAGTCATTAAGAATAACCCGCATGGCATCCATATAACCTTTACCAATACCTAACTTAATGAAATTTGTAATATCGTTTGCGCTTCGGCTTATTTTATTCATTTCTCGCCTTGCGTCTATTTCAGGGTTCGCAGCCAACGTACTCCATTCAATTGAAAGGGTATTTAAATCATCAATACTATTGATTACGTTTGATCCATAACGTGAATTGGCTAATTGCTCCAAACTTCTAACATGCTCTTTAAAAGCTTTTATACCTGCATGAAAAGGCTCTAACGATGCCTCTTGGCCTGATAATAAAAAGCCTCGTTGCCCTGTTTCTTGATTGACCATATCAAGTAACAGTGACTGGGTTAATAACAACGCTTGATTATCATTATTCGCTTTAAATATGAGTTCTAGCTCAGACAGTTCCTCTCGAAATCCATCGAATTTGTTTTTGCCTACTGTTCTTGCAGCAACTTCACTAAAATGCAGAGCGGCTACTGCACCTCTATTAACTTCATCACGATAATCCATCGCAATTTCAACATGTTCTGATTTCCATTTACTTTCCATTTCATCTATTTGATTTAACCTGTCAACCTGTTTGGGGTTATCTGAAACCTGCTCTTTGGCGTATTTCATTAATCGATCAAACTCTACCGCTCCATTTTCATAGGGCTCTAAAAATTCAGTTTCACCTACTACTATAAAACCTCGAAAGCCCGTTTCCATATTAACTAAGGCGGCACCAATTCCGTTACCACTGCCAATCACTTCATGGGTATGATTCACCCATTTATTAGATTCTAATAATTTATTGATATTGGTATAAACCACAGTAGCAATACTTATTAGCAAAACCAAAGGTATTGCAAATCCGATCGCTAATTTCCATTTTAAATTTAAATCATTGAACATTTTCATTATCTTCACCTTATTTTCAAAAAAATCGAATAGTTTTTAGTTTAATAAATTATTTTATTCTTCTATCTTTGTTTGAATTTTTTCAATATCTAAAAGCTTATCTAAATCTAATAGAATCACCATTTTTTCTTTAACATTAATCAAACCTTTTATGAAATCTGTATTCACATGGCTCGATACATCGGGGGGACTTCGCATATTTTCAGTAGCAAGTGAATACACATCCGACACAGCATCCACTACTATTCCGGTTATGCGCTCACCTTTTGAGGTTTTTATTTTTAAAACAATCACAACTGTGATTCGACTGTATTCTTCTTGAACAATGCCAAAACGAGTTCTTAAATCAATAATAGGAACAATGGTTCCCCTAAGATTAATCACACCTTTTACATAGTCAGGTACATTGGGAATACTGGTTGCTTGCTCCCAACTTCTAATTTCTTGCACAGAAAGTATATCTACGCCGTATTCTTCACCATCCATTAAAAAGGTTAAATACTGCTGAGTATCGTCATTGTTTTCAATCTGACCGTCATTGCTGTCTAACGTGTCTGTAGGGTCAGTACTTTTTTCTAGAGCACTCATAAAAATTCCTATAAAAAATATGCATTTTTATGCGGCGTTATTGCCCGCTTTTAAATTTGAGATTAATTGAATACCTGATAATTGTATTAAGCCGGGTACATCTAAAATCATTGCGACGGTACCATCACCTAAAATTGTGGCTCCAGAAACCCCATCTACTTTTTGAAAATTGGCCTCTAAAGACTTAATAACAACCTGTTGTTGTTCCATTAATTCATCAACAATAAATCCAACTTTTTTATTTTCACCTTCAACCACTACCAACAAACCGTCCGTTAGTTTTCTTGAATCGGGTTCAACACCAAATACGTCGTAAAGTTTTATAATAGGAATATATTCTTCGCGTAAACGTAATACTTCAAATCCTCCGCCTACGTTATTAACAAATTCTTCATCCACTAATATTGATTCAACAATACTCACTAACGGTAAAATATATATTTCTTTGCCAACACGAACCAACTGTCCGTCTAAAATTGCTAGGGTTAACGGCAACCTGATTTTAAAAGTTGAGCCTTCACCAGGCACTGATTTCACTTCAACTGTACCACTTAGTTCTGTAATATTTCGTCTCACCACATCCATGCCTACACCACGACCCGATACATCTGAAATCACATCGGCGGTTGAAAAACCTGGTTGAAATATCAAATCATTTATTTTATCGTCGTCTAAATTATCACTTTCTTTAATGAGGCCTTTTTCTATTGCTTTTTCTTTAATTTTTTGAGTATTTAAACCCGCACCATCATCATTTATTTCAATAATAATATTGCCACCTTGATGATAAGCAGAAAGTGTTAACGTACCGGTTTCATTTTTACCTGCAGCTTTTCGCACATCGGGAGTTTCAATACCATGATCCAATGAATTTCGAACCATGTGAACCATTGGGTCACCGATTTTTTCCATCACCGTTTTATCAAGTTCGGTATTTTCGCCACTTAATTTTAAATCTATTTTTTTATTTAATGTATGGGATAAATCTCGAACTAAGCGTGGGAAACGATTAAAACTAAAACTGATGGGTAACATACGAATTCGCATGACCGACTCTTGTAACTCTCTTGTATTATGTTCAAGTTGTATTAATCCTTCTTGTAAACGATGCACTCTTTCCATTGAAAAATCTTTACCCAATTGGCCAAGCATGGACTGGGTAATAACTAACTCACCAACCATATTAATAAGACTATCGACTTTATCGGTTGCAACACGAATTGATTGTGACTCGACACTTGCTTTGGGTTTGCTGACTTTTTTTGTCACTTTATTTTCGCTATTTTCTTTAATAGACGTAATATTATCTGCGGTGTCTTTAGGATTTTCTGTAATGGTTTCTTGAATAACTGATTCATCTATCCAAGTAATTGTAATATCTGAGTCATCTACTACCCATTCAAAAATTTCACTAATGGCGCCTTTATTTTCTTTGGTTCTAAGTTTTAAAGTCCATTTAACAAAAAGTAATTCTGGGTCCAATGCAGTAAAGTCTGGTAAATTCTCAATATTGGCTTCTACATCTAATTCCCCCATCACCGCCAATTGTTTTAATAATCTTGAAGGCTCATTACCGGTTTGAACAATTTCTGGGTGGGGTTTAAATATAATTTCCCAATACCCGATACCATCATGCACTTCAAGTTTATCGTCTTTATTAACATCGGTAACGTCATTAACCTCAGCAACTTCGCCATCTAAACCTATGGCAAGTATGGCTTCAAATTTTAGCTTTAATTGATTGGCCTGATCTAAATCGGGCTCTTCTTTCGCATGAAGTTGATGTAATAATTGCCTTAAACAATCCACAGATAATAAAAACAGATCCACACCTTGTTTATCCATCGTTCGTTTTTCAGAACGGATGTCATCAAGTAGGGTTTCTAATACATGGGTGAAGTCAGCAACTGAACTAAAACCAAATGTACCACTGCCACCTTTTATTGAATGCGCCGCACGAAATACAGAGTTTATTAATTCCGAATCAATGTCATCGAGATCTAATTCCAGCAGGCCGTTTTCCATAACATCTAGGCCTTCGAAACATTCTTCAAAAAAAACCTGATGAAATTGACTTAAATCAATACTCATTCTTTAATCCTATTTTTATTATTAAACTTAATCTAAAACACGTTTTATTGTTTTTAACAATTGATCTGGATTAAATGGTTTAACAATCCAACCGGTTGCTCCAGCTGCTTTGCCTTCTCCTTTTTTATCGCCTGCTGACTCGGTTGTCAGCATCAAAATAGGAGTGAATTTATAATCACCTAAGTTTCGTAAATTTTTAACTAATGTGATTCCATCCATAACCGGCATATTCACATCTGAAAGTACTAAATCGAATGATCTTGTTTTGGCAATGTCTAAAGCTTGTTGTCCATCATTGGCCTCAGTGACATCAAAACCAGCCCCCTTTAATGTAAAACTTACCATTTGACGCATTGATGCTGAATCATCTACCGCTAAAATCGAACTCATTGGTTTCTCCACTTTATGATTGAATCAGTTGTAACAAACCAAGCTGCTTGGCCGTTTTGCTAACGATTTCGGGTAAATTTATTAATTTTAATGTTTGATTATTTTTTTGCGTATGTTTTTTTAAACACACTAAAAGCTGAATAGCGGTACTATCGGTTTTTTCAACGTCAACACCATCTAACGTAATTTCACTGGCACTAGATAAAATAGGCTCTAATTGGTGATAAATACTATCGACCATGGTGATATTAAATTGTTTGGGTAAACTAAAACTGACACTTTTTTGCTCTTGGCTTGGCATAATCACTCTCAAATCTAATAAAGGTTATCCGTTACATTTTTAAGCTTAGACACTAATATGCAAGGTGCAAAAAACTATTAATGTTTTTTTTAAAAAAGTTAAGGATTCGTAATTATTTGTGATGAGTACACAGACGTTGTTTTAAGTTTTATTAATAAAGAATGGATATATACTAATATAGGGGATTTTTTGACGTGAAAACTCCTTGTTTTCTGTCAAAAGTTAGGCGATTTTTTCGATATTAGATTCAATAATATTTTTGATACTGTCGCGGGTTTTTTCTCTTTTGATTTCATCAAATAATATTTGAGCCTCTGGATAGGACGTTTTTAAAAAACCTAACCATTGTTTGGATCGATTTGGATAATACGTTTTCATATCAACACTCACTTCATATTGTGAGTATTCGTATAACCAATTTAATACGGTTTTCCATTGCATCTTATCTTCACCTAATATTACTTTTGCAATATTGGGAGTCGCTAACGCACCACGCCCTAACATTAAATCGCTGCAACCTGTTTGCTCTAAACATCGTTTAGCTTGCTCTAGATTCCAAATTTCACCATTTGCAATCACATTAATTGGCAGAGCTTCTGCTATGGGTTTTATTTTTTTCCAATAGGCTGGTGGACGGTATCCATCTACTTTAGTTCGTGCATGAATGGCTAATTCACTGGCACCTGCTTCATAAATTGCCACTGCATTCTCCATGGCTTTTTTGTCATCTTCGTAACCCAAACGCATTTTGGCTGTAACAGGTAAATGCTGCGGCACTGCATCTCTCACTGCTTTTACAATTTCAGATAAAATTTTGGTGTCTTTTAAAAGAATTGCGCCACCCATTGAACGGTTGACAGTTTTGGCTGGGCAGCCAAAGTTTAAATCAATACCAGGGCTACCAAGGGCAATGGCTCTTTGTGCATTTAAAGCTAAAAGTTCTGGGTCAGAACCTAATAATTGAATGCGTACAGGCATACCAGAAAGGGTTTTTGCATTATTTTGTAATTCGGGGCAAAAACGGTGAAACACATGATCAGGAAATACTGTCTTCGATACACGAATAAATTCGGTAATGGCTAAATCCCACCCACCAATTCGCCCCAGTAAATCCCGTAAAGCTGGGTCTAATACCCCTTCCATTGGCGCTAAAATCAATCTCATAAAAAATAAAAGCTAAATATAAAAAACCTATTTTACTTTTTTAAGCTCACTACTTCACGTTATTAATTAATTATCTCTTACATATGGCTATTTATGAAAATTATGTTGTTGAAGTGCTAATAGCTTGAAAACATTAACTTTTTCATATTTCTGAGTTTCCAAAGCCCGAAACCAACCTAAATAATTGGCAAGATATTTAGTGGCCGTGCCATGAAAGCGCCGATGCCAGTTTTTGAGTCGACTGTGATATGC
>JALJPK010000103.1 GCA_022968985.1 Pseudomonadales bacterium
CTGGATAATTAATTATCATTAACCATTCAAGCCCTCAAACAGGTAGCTTAACTCCTTGGGATGCTAAATGTATGATCAAAAAAGGCAATGTATTAAAAGAGCCATTAACTATTAATTTATTATGTGCTCTTGATAATTAATTATCGTTAAATAAAAATAATAAGTCTTTTAAAAACGAGCCGACATTTATGTTGGCTTTTTTACGATTTTTTTACAAACTATATGGGTCAGAATAGTTTTGATTTTATTAAAAAATTTAATTAATGTATTAAAAAGAAAAAGAAAAAGAAAAAGGAAAAGGAAAAGGAAAAGGAAAAGGAAATTTAAAGCGGATTGATGTTATGAAAACTAATAAATAAAATGACAGTTATAAATGGGTGTTTTTGAGGGGGTGTAGGCTTGATGATGCATCAAACCTACTTTAATAAAATTAATAATTACTGACTGTTTGTTTCGTAAGTCAGTCCAAATCCAAACGGATAAAGTGGATCATAAATTTCATCACCAATGTTTAACTCTGCATCTAAAGGGTTTTTAGGCCAGCTAAACGATAACTTACCTTTAAAGTCATAATTCACTTTACCTTCATTATTCTTAAATATTACCTCAGCAATACCATTACCTTCAGTACCAGGTAACCAAGCGGCAACAAATGCATCCAACTGCGTCAATTCATCATTAACAACCATTGGGCGACCTGATACAAAAATACCAATCACACGAATGCCTTTTTTCTTTAAACGTTGAATCGCTTTTAAATCGCGTTTTAGTTTTTCTTGATACATCATTGTCTCGCCATCTTGTTTACCTTGACGCATTCCTGATTCATCTCGATCACCAAACATTTCAGCGTAAGGTTTTTCACCAAATACAAAAATGGCAACGTCAGGTAAGTCGGCGCCTTTTTTTATCAATCCCATACGGTTGTAAGTAGCGCTGCCACCAGATGATTCTACTACGCTTTTAATGCCATCAAAAATGGTACTGCCGTTTGGAAAGTCTTTATTTGAATTACCATTACCTTGCCAATCAATACTCCAACCACCGGTTTGATTTTGTAAACTATCTGCCGATGGGCCGGTCACTAACACATTTAATTTGCGATCAAGCGGAAGTATATTATTTTCATTTTTTAATAAAACTAACGATTCACGAACGGCTTGGCGCGCAACATCTCTATGTTGTTGTGATCCTAATAATTCAACCTTATTTGCAAATGGACGAAGTGAAGGTTTAGTTTGTTCAAACATCCCCATACGCATTTTAACTGTTAATATACGTGTCACGGCTTCATCAATTCGACTCATACTGATTTTACCATCGTTCACATCTTTAATGGTGCCTTCAATAAATCCCTTCCAATCATTGGGTACCATCATCATATCAATACCGGCATTAATTGCTTGTGGGCAAGATACTGTCGAACAACCTTCAACCTGTGCATGTCCATCCCAATCACCAATTACAAAACCATCAAAACCTAACTCACCACGTAAAACGTCAGTTAATAAGCTTTTGTTGCCATGCATTTTTTCGCCTAATGCTTTTGAATACGAAGCCATTACAGTTTGTACGTTTGCGTCAATAGCGGGTAAGTAGCCTGGCATATGAATGTCACGAAGCTGCTGCATCGTTGACTGGTTATCCCCTTGATCGTCACCATTTAATGTGCCGCCATCACCAATGAAGTGTTTGGCTGTCGCGATAATATTTTTAGGCGCTAATGTGTTTTTTTCGAAATTATTAATACCTTGAATGCCGTTAATAATGTCGTCGGCTAAATTGGCAACAATATCAGGGCTTTCAGAATAGGATTCATAAGTACGACCCCAACGATCATTTCTTGCCACAGCAAGGGTGGGGGCAAATGTCCAATCTTGACCTGTAATACGTACTTCGAGCGCTGAAATTTCACCAATTTTAAACATCAACTCAGGGTTGTTTGCTGCACCTAAACCAATGTTGTGTGGGAATATAGTTGCGCCAATCACATTGTTGTGACCATGAACCGCATCGGTTCCCCAAATAATAGGAATAGCCGCACGGCCTTCTTTAGTTGAAATAGAAGCTTCGTAATACTCATCCGCTACTTCTAACCAGTCAGTGATACTTGCGCGTTTATTGCCGTAGGGTTTTGATCCACCACCATTTAATACACTGCCTAAATGATATTTTTCAACTTGAAATGCACTGATATTTGGAATGTCGGCTTGAGTCATTTGGCCAACTTTTTCTTCTAAGGTCATGCTCTTTACAAGGGCTTGAACTTTAATGCTAATACTTTTTTCTAACGAAATGGGTTTAGTTATTATGTACGTTACTAAAGAGGCGCTGCCTATTATGACGGCACCCACAATGAGTTTAAACTTCATGTTTTTTGCTCCAAAAAGTGAACGGTAAAATTATTAATAAAAAGGGATCGATTATATAGTCAAATAGGTTTTGGCTTTCTAGGTAGTTAAAAATAAAACATAACAAACAAATACACAAACAAGAAAACACAAACCAGTATTTAAAAAATACAGATAAACACAGTAAACCAAATACGACAATCATTGTATACAAATGGCCAAAACCAAATTGATATAATGAATATTGATTGGAAAATATATGTAATCCATACAGGGCAAGACCCAAAAGTAATAAAACCAATTTAAAATGTGTGGCCTTTTTTTGATCTAAAGCAATAGACCAATCAAATAACCAATACACATAAAAAATCACAGTTAATATTGAAAGTTGTGAAAAAAGGCCAGTTAAATAGTAGTTAATGTTAAACCCTAAAAAAATAGGTAAAAAACAAATAATAAACGAAAAACCACTTAACCATAAAATAGGTATTTTTTTATACAGTGTTTTTATTAAAAATGAAAAAATAATCAAACTGAAAATCATAATTTAGGCTCACTCATTAACCAAGCTAGGTTAAATTGATTTAAAATAATACTACTACGATTGTGTGTATAACTTAATACGATAGCGCCGTTTTGTTTTAGGAATAAACTTGGGTATGAGTATTCTGTATTGCTGCCATTGGTTGTTTGTTTTTCTGTTTCAATCCATTTTTTATGAATCCAACTATTGCCTTGGTCAACACTGATTGCTAAGCCTAAGTGTCCGCGTTTTTGCTCTAAAGGGTTATACGCCATTAACCAAAGGTTTTGAGTTAATACAATCGCATCAATGGATGCATTGGGGTTAGTGAAATCAATATTTGTATTATTTAACATGGATATTTGTTTTGCTTCGATATTGATATCAGTACTATGAATGTAACCAGCAGGTTTAGGTCTGGCTACAACATGAATATTAGATTCATCGAGTTGTAAAAAAACAGGGGCTAACGCTTCGGATGCAGTAGGGATTGATTGAGTAAATTGAATTTTGTTATTTTTATCAATCTTAATAATTAAACTAGAGGTGTAAGCCAGTTCATAATAAGCTGGTAACCAAATCTCGTTGTTTGTATTTTTAATAGGATGGGCACGTACTAATGTGCTGATATTAAAAAAAGGTGAACTCACCATACGGGATGCTTTGTCCCAAGACTGCCCATTATCAAACGAATGTTTAATATTGATTTGACTGGTTGCCCAGCCGCCAATGCTCACACTCACATAAAACATCATTAAATGTTTGTCTTCTATTTGAGTGATCACCGCGTTGCCGACTTTTTTAATGTATCGATTTAGCTCAACACTTGATTGTTGAGCATCGGTTACTTTTAAGATGTTTTGCCAAGTTTGTGTGTCTTGTTTAAATCGTTGTGTGTAAATAGCTACATCACGATGCCCCTCACGACTGCCTGCAAACCACGACACTAATAAATCACCATTAAATAACTCAATAACATTAGAGCTGTGTAAAGCCGCCTGGCTACCTAAACCCAGTTGAGTACGAGAGAAATAAGGATCATGCGAAATATTAGCAATAAAAGTAGGGGCAGGGGCAAAGTTATCTTCTGTTTTTGGGTTATACGCCAAAACACATAGAATAAAGCTGAATAAAATTAAAAGAGTGCGCATAAAAAAGGCCACTAAAAATGTGAGCTTATTATAAAGCCATTTAATGGCGAAAGGAATTCGTACGCACTGTGGGTAGTAATTTATTGCGACAACTATTTAGATACATAGGGTTAGTTTGTTGGAATAAATTTCAACCCACATTTAATCTCGTCAAATCAGTGCTATATGGCTGTTGATCCACAGATCTATGGGGTAATTCTATGTATTCACAACTGGTTGTACTTTTGGATTTTTCTCTTGGTTTAACATTGATATTGAGCAACCTTTCGTAGGTCACCCTTCAGGGTGTCTATCCTGAAGGTGTAATTTATTGCGACAACTATTTAGATTGTTGGAATAAATTCCAACCCACATTTAATATCGTCAAATCTGAGTTATATGGCTGTTGATTCACAGATCTAGGGCCCATATTCAATAATCAAGTGCACCACTCTATAATAACTTCACTTATTAAGGAGTGGAATATGGGACAAGAATATAATCATTTATCATTGTATGAACGACAAGTTATCTACCGAATGCATCACTTACAATTAGGTAATAGTATTAGGAAGATAGCCCAATTCTTAAACAGATCCCACTCAACTATTAGCAGGGAGATTAAAAGACATTTACGTACATCTTTTGGTGATATGTATTATTGCCAAGTGGCTCATGATGAATATAAATGGAATTTATCAAACAAGAAAAGAAAGGAGGCTTTAAAGAGTAATGAAACAAGAGACTACGTTGAAGCAAAGTTAAAAATTGGTTGGACGCCAGAATTGATTTCAGGTCGTTTAAAGCAAGAAGTTAACATTCCAAATACCAACTACGAATCGATTTATCAGTTCATATATAAGCAAAGGCCTGACTTGATTGAATATTTGGCAAGAGGTCATAAACGCAGAAGGAAAAAATACCCAACAAGAAAATATAAGACAAAAGTACTCGATAAAACCAGTATATTAGAGCGACCTGACGATATAAATAATAGAAATAGCTTTGGTCATTGGGAAGGCGATACTGTTGAATCTGGCGGTAAAAAAGGAGGCTTAAATGTTATGATTGAAAGAAAATCCAGATTAGTTAGAATTTCAAAAATCAGTTCTAAATATTCTGATGAAACACAAAGAGTAATTGAAAAAAAACTAAGTGAATTTGATCCTGAATTTGTAAAATCTATTACATTTGATAATGGCACTGAAAATGCAAAACACAAAGAGATAGCAAAAACATTAGGTGCAGATATATATTTTTGTCAGCCATATCATAGCTGGGAAAAAGGAGCTGTTGAGCAAGTCAACGGTCTAATTAGACGCTTCTATCCTAAAAAGACAGACTTCAAAAAAGTGCATTACAAAGCCATTCAAAAAGTTGAGAACTTACTGAATAATAGACCTAGAAAATGCTTAAACTTTAAAACACCTAATGAGGTCTATAATGAAATTAATGGTGCACTTGAAACTTGAAGCTGGCTAGTTCTCTATGGATTTCGTTATTATGTGTGTCAGAGTTGGTTTCTTCGCTGTTAGAAAACTATATCAGAATTAAGTTTTTTATCTTGATATGAAGTAAATTTAATTGCGCGAGCAGATGTTCCTTTGTCAGTTAACTGCAATTCTTCGCATATAATTCTGTATAAACCTGTTGAAAATCCACCATCAAAATTCCATTCATTTTCATCGTTGGACATTCTGACTATACCTGCAATATTTGGATATACATTACCCAGTTTATTACTTGTAATATACTTAGACAGTTCACTACTTAATCTAAAGTTTTTTTCCGACATATCAGATATAAGGAGTGAAAGTTCCTCGGATTGAACAGATGTTAAAGAATGTTTAATTGCCAATGACAGTGCATTAATAATTATCTTATTAGTAGAATGAACTGGGTTTACTGTGTTGTTTTGAACAATTCGATTAATTGCTCGAGTAGAGACTGAATATGTTAAAACTTTATTGGTGTCTTTAGATTTTTCTATTAAAGTGTCAGCGTATTTTTCTAATATAAATAAAGTATGTTCCTGTGGTATGTCTTTAGCATCAGACCAAAATTCAACAACTTCTTTACCTTTTTTTCCATCTTTACTGGTAAACCAGAAATATAAATCGCTAATAGATCCATTTGAGAATTCAACTAGGTCATTTTCAAATTTTTTAACCACTTTAATGTGGAAAAATACTTCTTTATTAAATGATTTTGATTCAGTGTCTAAACACTTTATGAAGCCAAAACCATTATCAAAATATTTAACAACTTTACCGTATTGCAACATTAATATTTCCTTCTTTATTGATCTTCAAATATAAAAAAGGATATAGAAAATTTTAAATACCTATACCCTAATTTTATTTTTTAATCTAAATACAACCTCGGCCAAACAGGTCGCTCTATTTAATCCCAACCACATCCATTAATGTAGAATAATCAGTTGCAACATTATATTTTACTTTGTCCGATTCAATATTAAGATTAATTTCATCGAAGAATTTACGTGCACACTTAATTTTAGTTTTTTCTATTTCTCTTAACGCCATACTCGACATACTTCCTTTGGTTTCAGCTATAAAATAAATATGCTTCACTGAACCTTCAACAAATGAAATTGCCCAATCAGGATTATAATCACCTACTGGTGTCGGTATTAAAAAACCTCTGGGTAATTTGGCGTAAACTACTACTGACTGACTTGTGTCTAATTCTGTTACAAAATTACGTTCAACATTTGAATCCGTCACAACATAATCATAAATATGTCGTTTTAGCTTTTCACCGGCTTTGGTGAAATCTTGTTTACTTTGATTAGCAGTAAAAATATCGACATCATATTCACCCTCAATTTCATCATAACTCAAATGCTCAATCACCATGGTCGCTTTTTGCTCCATAATCAATCGCGTCGATTCAGCAATAAAATGTTCAGGGTTCTCTTTAAATTGCCCAAATACAGCTGATTGTATGCCTGTTAATATTTCAGCCACGGTCTTGCGAGTCAACTTAGTATTATCGCCTATTTTCGCTAATAAATCGTAACGCACTTGTGAGCGAATCGATGCATTATATGATTCAGTTTCTGTCTCTTTAACTTTAAACCCTTCACCGCGTTTTAATTCACTATCAGTCAGCTCTTTATTTTGCACTCCTGTTTGAACAGTATATTGAAGCGGGGTAACTCTGAGTTCAGAATCCATAGTTTTAATGCATTTTTCAATTAATTCATTTGAATCAAAATTAACTTTATACACCGCCTTTTTATTAATTCGACTCCAAAGCGCCTGAAATTCTTTTTTATCAAAATTCTCATTAAGCGGATTAGTTTTGGCATTACGACTATCATCTATAATATTTAATTGTGATTCAGTGAAAACAGAATCAACTAAATGAAATATTTCTTCCGACATCTCAATTAAATCAGCAGGTAAATCCACTAACACCCCATTATTTTTATCTAAATGGTACTGTTCCGATATTTGGTCATTTTCATCATTAATATAATCATTTTTAAGAAGATATTTATAAATTTTCTTCGCCATGGTCGGTGTAACTTCCACTTCAGACCCATTTGAATCCAAAATAATTTTACCTGTAAAATATGCTTCGTTTGCTTCTTTTGGTCGAGTAGACAGTGACGCACTCATCTCAACTTGCAAATTTTTCACAAATTCTTTATAACTCTCACTGGCTACTACCGTTAATACATTAATTTCATGTACTGTTGAAGGATGATCCATTCGATCACCGAACTGATTAACACATAGACGCAATCCACGCCCCACTTCTTGACGACGTGATATTGTATTGTCACTGTGTTTAAGCATACACATTACAAACACATTAGGGTTATCCCAACCTTCACGTAATGCTGAGTGAGAAAAAATAAATCGTGTTGGTTCTTCAAATGACAGTAATCGCTCTTTATCTTTTAGTATTAAATCGTAAGCTGCGGTTGCCGTTTCATCGTTTGCTAGCCCAATGTCCTCTCCTCGCATTTTTACTTTTGGGTCTATTAATTTTTTATTTTTCCTGTCTATGGCAAAATAACCATTATGTACTTTCTGTGTATCTAATTTTTCTAAATAATTTCTATATGCTTCATTGTCTATTGCTAATTCAGATAAATATTCATTTTTAATCCGCTGATATTCTTCTTCAAAAATACGGGCATACTCACCTTTTTCATCTTCTCGGCTGTAATCTCGATATTTGGCCACTTCATCAATAAAGAATAATGATAATACTTTAATACCCTGGGTAAACAGTTGTTTTTCTTTTTCTAGATGGGCATTAATGGTCTCACGAATTTGAATTCGACGTATCGTCTCTTCAGTTATATCTCCTGTTGCTTCACCCGCGGTTAACGTATGTCCATTACTGAATTCAACTTGGTCATGATTGTAATCAATTTGCGAAACAACAAATCCTTTGTATTGGTCTAATTGGTTCGAGCTTGCATACAAATCTTGCCCTTTAGTTAAACGCATTAATTTTCGTACAATGTTACCCGACTTTTGTTTTATTTCCATTTCTATTCGGGCAACAGGTGCCTGCTTAGAAATTTCAATAGACTCCAAATATAAATAGGCGTTACTACCAGCCAACCCTCTTACAGAAATACCTCGTACGGCAATTTTTTTTCACCAATTTTTGATTGTATGCATCTAACGCATCTAAACGATGAATTTTATTATGAGTGGTTTTATGGGTAGCCGAATAGCGTAATATCATTAAAGGCTTAAATTTAGGCAGTGCTTTTAACGTTGCAGGGCCTTCCATTTTTTGAGGTTCATCAATAATTAAAATGGGGCGAGTTTCAGCAATTACATCAATGGGTCTACGTGACTGAAAATCATCTTGCTCCAAAGATATCTTGCGATTATCTTTACCTGTCGCATTAAATGCTTGAATATTAATGATCATTACATTAATACCCGAATCCGATGCATAACTTTCAATTTCATGTAATCGTTTAGAATTATAAGTAAAAAAACGAATTTTCTTATGATAGGTTGCACTAAAATGTTCTGCAGTAATTTCTAAGGACTTAGACACTCCCTCACGAATGGCAATACTAGGCACCATGATAATGAATTTATTCCAGCCAAAACGTTCATTCATTTCAAACATGGATTTAATATAACAATAAGTTTTACCTGTACCTGTTTCCATTTCAATATCGAGATTTATCTGAGTGTCTGTTTTATTTACCAATGCATCACTTACAGGCAAGTTTTGTTGGCGTTGTGTCTTTTGAATATTGTCCAGTAATTGAGTACCACTTAATATTAATTTTTGATTTCGAAACCCATCTTCTTGTTTGTATTCTAAGTTTTTTTGGGCTTGCTTTAATTTTCCTGGATCGATTTTGTATTTAAACGGTTCAATTTTAGGCTGACCAGCAAAACAAGCCATTAACGCTTCAACGGCGTTAGTTTGATATTGTTGGATTTTAAATTTTAATTTCATTGTTGGTTATCTCTCATACTGTTTTCTCAACGAGCTGTTCAAGGGATTCTAGCCATTGATTAAATACTGGACATTGTGCTCTCATGCTTTGTACGCCAATGTTTCTTGCGATGTTAATACCCATTAATACGATCCAGTGAATTTCTATAAAGGCGTAACATATTAAATTACCTTCACATCGGTATTGGGTGACAATTGACGCACTATTTGCTCAACGTTGCTTTTAATGGCGGCATCCACAAAGCCATTGTCACGAAAAACCAAACGCATGGGTTTTAATTTGGCTAGCTGTGTCACCAAACTTTCATTAATGTCTCGGTCAAAACAAGCGATTAAGTCATAAGGTTCATGATTAACGATTAACACTTTATAACCCTCAATCTTTTTCTCGCTAATAGGAAGGGTTAAATCCACACCCAAGTCCAATAATACTTGGAATAATAAGTCCAGTGGATTATCACGACCAGGTTTAATGTTGTCTATTTGACTTAATAAATCCCCTTGTGCCGTTTCATCTGGAGTGTAATAGGTGTCAGCCATATTTGAACTATCGACTTTTAACACTCGAAAGCCTACGTCTTTATTCCAGTCTTTATGGCATTCACCTTCTAATATTTTTTTGCCTGCTCGACGGATTCGTTCTTTGCTGATTTCTGCTATTGTTTTGTAACCAGCATTAAATGCTTCAGTTTTTTCATTACAAACCTCGGGAAGCTGAACCATAATAAATTTTCGCTTGCACTTATCCTTTGCATTGAGACTCAATACAGCGTGTGCAGTTACTCCTGATCCAGCGAAAAAATCTAATACAATGTCTTTGCTGTTACATATTTGAGGAATTAATGTCGTAAGTAATGAAAGTGGCTTAGAATAATCAAAAATATTCCCCCCCATTAATTGTTGAATTTGACGAGTACCCTCAGTATTTAAACCAACCTTATCAATAATTATTGACGACAATGGATTATGTGTACTTTTTAGCTCGTTTTTAAAGCGTTTCTGCATTGGACGTTTGCTTGGATCTTTTGGAAAGATAACGCGCCCTTCTTCAATCATTTTATTCATTGATGCTGGGATGAATGACCAAACACGATTGGGGTTAAAAGCGAATGAATTTCCAGTTTTAGGATCTATAAGGTTATATGCTTGATTCGGCCTCATTGAGGCAGTCATTCCAACTGTTAAATCACCTAAAACCCAAGGGCCACGAGAATCATTGTCGGGATTTTTGTATTTTTTAAAATCTTTCTCTGCACCAAAAAATCCATCCAACTTACCTTTTTGGTAGGAAATAACATACTCATGATCCGCCGAAACATTATTGTCAGCCATAGCAGAAGGTGCACGGCGCTTCCATATAAATTCTGTTATGAAATTATCAGAGCCAAAAATCTCATCGCATAATTTTCTTAGATTTGGAATTTCACAATCATCAATACTGATAAATATAACTCCGTCATCTGTAAGAAGGTTCCGTGCTAATTTCAACCGTGAATACATCATACTCAACCAATCAGAATGAAATCGTCCATTAGAATCTGTATTTGCAACTAAACGATTACCCTCTTCATCTTTTTGCTCAGAATCTTGTAAATATTCATCAGTCGATTGTGCGAAGTTATCCTTATAAATAAAATCCTTGCCTGTATTATAAGGCGGATCAATATAAATCATTTTTACTTTTTCTAAATAAGTTTCTTGCAATAATTTTAACGCATCTAAATTATCACCTTCAATGAACAGGTTCTCTGTGTCATCAAAATTAACGCTTTCTTCTTTACACGGACGTAAGGTTTTAGCAATAGGAGAGTTGGCCGTTAACATCGCTTCACGTTTACCAGGCCAGTTTAATTGATAACGCTCTTGTGGGCCTTCTACAATATGGTTTGATAGTTCTTGTTTTAGGGCATCAAAATCTACGGCGTATTCAATGTCATTATTTTTATTACGAGATTCCGTCACACAGTTAGGAAATAACTCACGTATTTTACTGACGTTGTCATCGGTAATGTTCTTGCTGTGCATGTTCAGTTTTTCCATGATGTGCTCGCTCTCTTTGTCTTTATTTATTTTATTTTATTTTATTTTATTTTATTTTTTGCCATTGCTTAATGTCTGCCACATATATGTATGGCAATGTCCAGAATTTTAGGCATCAAACTCTTGTTTAATTTCACGTAATTGCTGATTTAACTCAACTTTACGGTTAAATTGTTTTTCGTTAATTAATTGTTTTTCTAGCTTTTTAATTTGTGATTCTACTTTTTTCATTAACGTTATACGTAATACATATTGAGGTAAGGTTTCATCTATTGTTTTATTAAAAGGCAATAATGGCATTAATAATCGTTCATACAAATTATTCATATTGGTTGCCAGAGGTAATTCTGCTCTTGTTGTCTGATGTAACCAATCACTTTGATAATACTGTTTGAGATGGTTTTTTAAACCATCCTCTAAGGCAAACTTAAAACAGGCTTTTACTTGCACTAAATGGGTGTTGCCGTTTGTTACGTGCAATTCAAATATCAATGGGGAAGGAATGCCTTTATCAATGGCCATTAAGTATTTTTCATTTAATGTTTGGTTTTTTAATTCCAGCTTGATGATTTGTATTTCTTGAACACAATACGACTTCGTGTTTTCTACCACGGGAATATTTAACGTTTTAGGCGCCAGCTTAAACCACCAAGTGACTTTTTCAACCTGAGAAGAAAAACCACGTAAATCGGTTTGATTCTTTTTAAATAATTTATTTTTGGCAATAAATTGATCCACCAACGTTGGCTTTGGGTAATGAAATAACATCGTTAATGCTCACCTTGAACCACAATAAAAGCGATGAGTTCGAAGTCATCTAATCCTTTAATGTGGTTAACCAGTGCGCTGGTTTGGGTTGAAGAAAATAAACTTTCAACATCACGCTCTTGTTTTGTGTGGATCATTGAGCGGATGGCTTGATTTAATAATTCAGAATATTGATCCATTTTTTTGCCATCTTTTGTGTTTTGGTTGAATAACTGACACACGGCGTCGATGGGTTTAGATTGTCCTTTGCAACTGCTACGCAGTAAATCTAATAATGATTTAACCTGTGTGTGCTCGGTGACAACATTGCCGTCATTACCAACATACACAACATAATATGGGTGCAAGCGATTTTGTTGATCAATGTTAATGGCTGTGTTGATGTTTTTTAATACAAATATTACCCCAGGGTGCAAACCCACTTCTGCTTTTGCTGGCACAACGGCATGCATGCCATTTGGCGTGTTATTAGGCTCACCATATTGTTTGATGTAGTTAACTAAATCCATTCGGAATTCATTTAAGCCTAAATCGGTAATGGAAATGCCTGTTTTTAAATCTTCTAACTCAATAACCTCTTCTTGGAGGCGTTTTAATTGCTCTTTGCGGTAACTGACATCGTTAGCTTGCGCGCTTAAGACGTTGTCGTCGCCTGTTGCGGTGACATCCACAATGGTCATTCTGCTTTCGACCCGTTCTTTTAAATTAATGTATTCATCAAGAGAAATGTCAGGCCAATAATTAACCAGCTGAATGCTTTCATTTGGTGAGCCGATGCGGTCTACACGGCCAAAACGCTGAATAATGCGCACAGGATTCCAATGTATATCGTAATTAATAACATAATCGCAATCCTGTAGGTTTTGCCCCTCAGATATACAATCGGTGCCAATGAGTAAATCAATTTCATGGGGCTCATCGGGTAATATAATGGCTTTATCTTTGGATCTTGGAGAGAATAACGTCAGTATTTCTTGTACATTATAACCTTTACGATTTGTTTTTAAGGTGGAATTTGGCAAATCTTTTCCACCTGAGACCATGGCACTGTGCAATGAAAATTCTTGCCAGATGTCCGGTGCTAAATGTTTGTATAAATAATTAGCGGTATCAGTAAATGCTGTAAATAAAAGGATTTTTTTATTACCCGGATTAATGGGATTATTTATTTTATTAAATACCTGTTGTTTTAAATGCTGAAGCTTTAAATCGTCTTCGGGTTTGATTTTATTCATTGAGGCTAACAATTCAGTAAGCACTGCCATATCTTGAAGTAAGGCATGCTTCCACGAGGGTAAATCCATGTCCATCAATTTTATTTTGATTTTATTACCAATTTCCATATCTTGAGATTGTTGATAATCATCGTCAAATGATTCTAACTCGACATCGATACTGGAAAACTCCTCATTACACTGAGCATTTTCTTGAGCAAAAAAGGCTTCAATGGCGTTTAGAATTATTTGGTGGTTATTCTGCAACTTGTTTAGCGTTAGCCTAAATGCCTCAACGGAGCTTTCTAAACGTTTAAGTAAATTAGTGGTCATTAATGAGACCAAGCTTTTTTCTCGGTCAGTTTGCTTTAATCGACTACGCCCACCCCCTACGTCAGTGTCATATAAGTCTTCGTATTTCTTTAAGCGACTAGGTAATATATAGCTCACGGGGGCGTATATGCTGAGTGTTAACTTGCTTAACTCTACGAAACTTTCATCTAACG
This sequence comes from Pseudomonadales bacterium, assembly GCA_022968985.1. Classification (GTDB taxonomy): domain Bacteria; phylum Pseudomonadota; class Gammaproteobacteria; order Pseudomonadales; family Natronospirillaceae; genus Marinicellulosiphila. The sequence goes on from JALJPK010000103.1 coordinate 14,005, forward strand.
ATAATACATCATCACGAGTGGTTAACCCGCAATGAAATGATAATGGCTTGCGCCGTATCGGGAATTTCCCGATATCGGTTGTATCGTAAAAATTTTGAATGTGCTTACGCGAGCGTGCAATAGTGACACTGTCTAACAATTCAAAAAAATCAAAATCTAAAGCATCCAAAATAGCCTTTGCCGTACGATTTTCTGGATCTAATTTTGACCATTCATTAAAAACACGTTGAGCATTTAAAAATATTTTTTCAACGGATTTTTTTGTTTTTAATTTTTTTGAAAGTATTTCTGAATCACCTTCGTATGCTAAGGCTAATTGATTTTTTAAATCGGTAAAGCGATTATTCACTGGGGTGGCTGAAAGCATTAATACCTTTGTTTTCACTCCTGCCTTAATCACTTTATTCATTAATTGCTGATAACGTGTTTCACGGTCTTTTACTGCAATGTTATTACGAAAATTATGGGATTCATCAATGACGACTAAGTCGTAATTACCCCAGTTAATTTGATTTAATGCCGTACCAAACGACTCTCCACTTGTTCGGCTAATATCGGTATGACAAAGTACGTCATAATTAAAACGGTCGCCTGAAAAAATATTGGTTTTTAAATTTCGATTAAAAGTTAACCAGTTATCGGCGAGTTTTTTAGGACACAACAACAAAACAGATTTATTGCGTAATTCGTAATATTTCATCACCGCTAAGGCAGTGAATGTTTTACCCAAACCTACGCTGTCGGCCAAAATACAGCCATTGTAGGTTTCTAGTTTGTTGATAATCCCTGTTGCGCCATCTCTTTGATAATTAAATAATTTATTCCAGATTAAGGTATCTTGATAACCCGTTTTATCATTTGGTAATACGTCTTCGTTTAAATCATCTAAGTATTCATGAAAAATGTTATAAATGATTAAAAAATATACTCTTTCGGGGGAGTTTTCTTGATAGACTTCGGTAATATGCTCGATTAAATTTGCAGTAACATCTTCGAGCTTGTCTTTGTCTTGCCATAATTGGTCAAATAAATTTAAATACGTTTGAGTCATCGAAGGCTCTTCAAACTTCATCATAATATTAGAAATGGCATCACCTTGTTGATAACCCAAATCCACTGCAGTAAATCCATGTAATGGCACGTACGCTTGATTCACATCGGTCTTCTGATTGATGGCAAATTGTTGCATAGGGGACTTAGTGATATTTGACTTAAACGTGGCTTTTTCTTTTATCCACTGCGCGCATTCTTTCGCAATGGCTTTTTGGGTTAATTTATTCTTTAGATGAATTTCAAATTCACTACCAAAAAAGTCTTTTTCTCTGTTTGCGCTAGGTATATGAAACTCTCGATGCTCTTTTTTAATTTTATCAGTAATCTGCTTATCGGTAGAGAATGTGGGCTCTGTAAAAATGAATTCGAATGAATCAAGCTTTTTAAACTGCTCTTTAAGTGCAACATAGGCGTATATTGAGAAACATGAAGCGGCTATTTTGAGTTTTGAATCAGGGGTAAGGCTTAATTTTAAGTCTTCGCCGAGTAAATCGTTAATATTATCAATGGTTTTCATGAAAGAGCCTTTTAACTCGTTAAATCAAAATCCAGATTGATTGATAAATTGGCTTCAGATTAATGGATTTTTGTATATTGTAAGATCGCTGTAGGATACAACTTTAGTGACTTAATTTAAAGCAGTGAAACTTGCAGTGGTATACACGCTTGGGAGCAAAACGCTGGGGTCAGGCCTTAAACCCCACATAGACACCCATAAAGCCCTACAAAGACATCCAAATTATTGGGGTTAGTGTAAATTTAAAGTCTACAATTCAGTGTATTTTTTTGACGACCCCTTGGCTTTATCAATTGGGTATTTTAGAGCATTGATTTTAATTTTTTTATTACTTTGTTCAACAATATCAATATTGAGTTTGTCAGCTAAACGAATCAGATAAAGTTGCACATCGGCTATTTCATGGGAGATATTTTCGAGTTGTTTGTCAGATAGGTTATTTGATTGTTCTTCGCTCATCCATTGAAAACATTCATTCAATTCGCCTACTTCACCCGTCAACGCCATGACTAAATTCTTTGGTGAGTGGAACTGATCCCAATCCCGCTCTTGAGCAAATTCACGTAATTTAAGCTTAATATCTTCAAAATCGCCTGACACTGACATTCCCTTTTTCTACCAATAAATATTGAGTACATTATATCAATATACAATAATTAATTGTACAAAAAAGGGACATCCAGAACTTGACGGCTTAAAAGCCGACCTACGAAGCTAGCCGACGGCACAGCTATCCAGACACA
>JALJPK010000104.1 GCA_022968985.1 Pseudomonadales bacterium
TGAAATTACAATGGATTGTAGTTGAGGATGTTCATGTCTAATTATATCGGCAACTGCACGCGCTTCCATCCACTTTAATGTATCTAAACCAGTGGTATTTCCGCCTAATAAAATCCGATCAATTAATGATGTCGCTTTATCTTCACCCAACGCCTTGGTTAACATTGCACGAATATAATCGTCGGCGGCTACCCCTAATCTGGTTTGTCCGCCCGCTTCATGTAAAAATAAATGCGCCGTACCTTCAACTTGAACTTGCGAGACTTCTTGTAATGTACTCATGGCTGTCCCGACTCTTTGCACTTCTTTTGGCCCCATGTGTTTTAACACTTCAGCAGCGTCAGCCTCACCGATACTCATTAATAAAATAGCGGCTTGCTCTAAGTTTGTAATGGATTCTAGATTTTTCTTAGCAAAAATAGTTTCTTGACTATCGGGTAGATTCTCACTCATGACATCCCACTTATTACTTTCATTATTTATCTGCCATAATCCATTTGCGTAATACTAATGCAACACGACCTGGATCTTCAGCAATTAACCCACGAAGGGCATCTAATTTACGTTCAAATGTTTCTGAGGGTCCAGGTAATAAAAATTCATCAGCACCTGAAAGCGTCACTTTATCATCGGTAATTGACTCCTCGTCAATATTTAATAACTCTAACGCTTCATCTTCCGCTTTTTCTTCATCTTCGCCTTTTTCCATTAAGTTTTTAACAGCAGGACGAATCACCCCAAAAATCATTATCAAAACAAACAGGCCACCTAACACTTGTTTTGCGTTATCCCAAAACCAAGGTTGCTCCCAAAAACTTAATAACTCCTCAGCAACAATAGGTGCTTTAAATTCTGCGTTGATCACATCAACAGTATCACCACGCGAAATATCATAACCAACCGTATTTTGTACAATGAGTTTAAACTTATCCATTTCCTCTTGTGGCCAAGGTACACTGACTTCATTGCCATCGACGTCAAGTGTTGTTAAATTATTTATCGCAACGGCTACTGTTAACCTTGTTACCTGTCCTGTTGCATGTTCTGAATAGCGTAATGTTCGATCATTAACATAATTGGTGGTTGCTTGATCCTTTGTACTAGTTGGAGGAGCGCCAGCACCTTCACCCGCTGCTGCATCCTCTGGAGCAGCCGCATCCAAAGGTGGTTGATTGGTTAACGCTCCTGGCACCCCACCATTTTGTTCACCCGTTTTGGTTTCTTTTAACGTTTGTTGTGAGCGTATAGTTAATAGATCTGGATTATATAATTCGTCGGTTTGTTCAACTTTTGTAAAATTGACCTGAGCATTCACTGATACTTCAAAATTGTTTGCACCTAAGATAGGCGACAAAATAGAATTAATGGCCGAAATACGATCATTCTCAATTTTACGTGTAAAGTTATACTGCTTTTTGGTGAGCTCTTCTTGGCTTTGCTCTTCATTGTTTTCATATAACTGACCTTTTTGATCTGTTACAACCACATCATTAGGCATTAAATCAGGTATTGAAGCTGACACCATATTTTTAATGGCTTTAACTTGTTCAAAATCTAACTCCCCACCGGCAAATAATTCAACCATAACCGATGCGGTAGGTTTACGTTTATCTCGAACAAATACACTTCGTTTTGGTAATGCTAAATGCACACGTGCGCTACGAATAGAATTATAAGAGGCGATTGTTCTTGATAATTCCCCTTCAACACTTCGCACATAACGTGTATTTTCCATAAACTGAGAAGTACCCAACGGCTGGTCTTGATCCAATAATTCATAACCTAACATATCGTCGGTTGCTAAATCAGCCCCTGCAATAGCGAGTCGCGCTTTATGTAAATCACTTGAGGACACCAATACAATTCCTGAAACAGGATTCATATTAAAATCAATATTTTGTTGTTGTAATAATTGGATAACTTCTTTTGTATTGTAGGTATTTGCAGAATTTAAAAGAGGTTTATAGGTTTCGCCTTGGGTAAATAAAACCATCGCAATACCTAACGCTATTGCCGCAGACAATCCAATTAATAAACCTAATTGGCGTAACATGGTTAACTTACTAAAACCTGCAACCAAAGGATGAATTTTCTTGGTAGTTTTTTCAGCACTTTCAGTATTAACTGTATTGAGCATTGGTGAATTATCAGGTTCTATATCACCAGGATTTACAGCTTGAGATTGGTCCATAATTATCGACTACTATGTTTAAAATTCAAATTGTTATTCAGGTTATAGTTCAAGTTATAAAGGCATATTCATAATTTCTTTGTACGCTTCTACCATCTTATTTCGTACTTGAGTCATGGCCTGAAAACTAATGGATGATTTTTGTAATGCAATCATCACTTCTGGTAAATCAACACTCGGATCACCTTGCTCAAATCTTGCAGATAAATCGTTGGCGTGTTGTTTACTATCATTTACTGTATCTATTGCAGATTTAAACATGTCACCAAATGATGGCCCCTCATTTTTTTCAACAGGTAAAATACCATCTACATTATTATTAATTCTTGAAAATGAGTCTGGCTGTCCTACAGTTTTAACTTGATTTTGCACTTGGCTTAGCTTCTGTTTAAATGCGTCATTTTGAATAGGATTAACGTTCATATTTTGAGAAGGCATTTGCGATTTTAATGCGCGCATTTGCGATAACACCTGACTAATGTCCATTCGATCTACACTCATACTAGCCTCCCAACTATTAATCATTAAACAAAAAAATTGCACTTATTTAAATACTGCCCCTGTTTGTAAATAAGTGTTGCTTTAAATAAAGCGGCCATCCTGGCTTCCATATTCCCGTTTGATTTATTCCCAACCAAACCACAATGAAAGTCCCTTTTATTCCCGACCTTTTGGTCCCATTTAATGTAAACATTAAATTGTCATTACATTGACTAATTTCCACTGTAATTAGTCAAATGCAAACAAAAGGCCAATACTTGCCGAGCAGGTAAAGAATATATTTCGCAAGGAAGTTTGATTGAGGATTACTGTAGGTATGTAATTAAATGTAACAGGGTTTTAAGTGTCATTTATATTTAATCAGTAGTTTTGCATATTTATTATTTTGCAGAATAGTTATAATTAATCACGAATTAACTATACGATCCTAGAAAACAAGATGAAAAAATATATAGCTCTCATTATATTATGGCCACTCATATTGACCATTTCAGGCCTTATGCTGGGTATAATTTTTATTGGTGTAAGCTCAGGTGGTTTAGCAGTAATAATTGGGTATTTCGGATTTTTAGTGGGTATAATAATAAGTTTTATCCACACTTTTCTATTGTGGAGAAAAGATACAAACCAACATATAAAAAAACTAATACCCTGTTATCTCGTCATATCCATAATTTTACTACAATTATTTATTTCTCTATTTTCAAATTTCAATTGTCAGTACAGTGAGCCTCAAGCTAGATCAATATTCATTAAAACATTACAGAAACATGGTAAAAATCCTGATCATCAGAAAAAAGGGATTAAGCTATTTGGATGTAAGTATCAGTTTGATATTGGAGGAGTATTAGGCTTTATTGTCAATAATGACGGAGAAGTTTTAAATTCAAACAATATTAATATTAATAAATAATAAAACACAAAAAATATTCAGACATAAAAAAGGCCGATAAATCAGCCTTGAGTTTTTAAAATATGTTTAATCTTTACAATTTTGACTCAAGTTCAGGTAATACATCAAAAAGGTCGGCAACCAAACCATAATCGGCCACTTGAAATATCGGCGCGTCAGGATCTTTGTTAATAGCCACAATCACTTTAGAGTCTTTCATGCCTGCAAGATGCTGGATTGCACCGGATATTCCTACCGCTATATACAAGTCTGGTGCAACAATTTTACCGGTTTGCCCTACTTGTAAATCATTCGAAACAAAACCAGCATCCACTGCCGCTCGTGACGCTCCAATTGCCGCACCTAATTTATCCGCTACTTTTTCAAGTAATACAAAATTCTCACCGTTTTGCAAACCACGCCCACCAGAGATAACAATAGATGCACTGGTTAACTCCGGCCTAGTCGACTCACTAATTTGCGCACTAACAAAACTGACTTTACTTTCACCGGGCTCATAATCAAGTATTTTCACATCATCACAACTACCCGCAGCAACAGGATTAAAAACAGTGGCGCGTATTGTTAGAATTTTCTTAGCACTGCTCACTTGTACTTTTGCTATTACATTACCTGCGTAAAAAGAGCGCTTAAACGTATCGTCAGAAATAATTTCAATCACATCAGAAACTTGTTGTGTATCTAACAAAGCAGCCACTCTTGGCAATAAATTTTTACCCTGTGTACTAGTATTGGCAACAATATGTGAATACTCACTCGCCACACTGACTATTAAAGGAGCCATTATTTCAGCAGTAGGATGTTCAAATCCAACATGGGTCACACCGATTATTTTGTCCAAGCCCGACAATCCCTTAGCCTGAGTTAATGCGTTTTCATTAAAACTGACAACTAATAAATGCACCTCACCTGATATTTTTTGCACGGCGCTAATTAACTTGGCTGTTGCGCCATCTAACTTACCTTGTTGTACATCCGCAATTACTAAAGTACTCATGCGATCACCTTTGCTTCATTTTTCAATTTATTTATTAGTTCATCGACATCCGCCACTTTAACGCCGGCACTACGTTTTGCTGGCGCCATAACTTCTAAAACGCTCACCGTTGATGACTCATCCACACCAAATTCACTTAACGTCATTTTTTCAAGAGGTTTTTTCTTTGCTTTCATAATGTCGGGTAATTTGGCAAAACGAGGTTTATTTAGACGTAAATCCGTTGTAATCACAACAGGCACTTGGCCTTTTAAGGTCTCTGAACCTGTGTCTACCTCTCGAGTTACCTCAACATTTTGACCATCAATATTCACTTCACTTGCAAACGTAAACTGCGCACAGTCCATAAGCGCCGCTAACATTTGACCGGTTTGGTTATTATCTGAATCAATGGCTTGTTTACCTAACAGCACAATATCGGCACCTTCATTTTGTGCCACTTGTTTTAATACTTTAGCCACAGACAAAGACGACAAATCGACATCAGTTTGTACATGAATACCTCTATCAGCCCCTAATGCTAAAGCAGAACGAATTTGTTCTTCGCATTTAGCAGATCCAATACTTACAACTATTACCTCATCTATAGCACCTTTTGTTTTTAAACGAATTGCCTCTTCTACAGCAATTTCACAAAAAGGATTCATAGACATTTTACAATTAGCGAGCTCGACAGCATCGCCCTGATCATTAGGACGTGCTTTTACGTTGTAATCCAAAACGCGTTTTATGGCGACCAATGCTTTCATTTTGATGTTCTCTTATGGTGATATATTCAAAAAGTATAGTCCGTATTTATAAATTTACATTTTGTTACAAATAAAAATTACTCGTATGTGTGCTGTCCCTCAACGCTTGCTTCAGGTAAAATGCGCTTCTTTTTAAAAACCTACTTTTTAACGCTGTTTTATAACCAAATACAGTGTTCGGAACCCAATATGTCGAATTCAAGAAGCATCCTTATTACCAGCGCTCTACCTTATGCAAATGGCCCCATTCATTTAGGCCATATGTTAGAGCACATTCAAACAGACGTTTGGGTAAGATTCCAAAAAAGTCGTGGACACCAATGTATCGCGGTTTGCGCCGATGATACACACGGTACCGCTGTGATGCTTCGCGCTGAAAAAGAAAATAAAACACCTGAAGATCTAATTGCAGCGATTAATATCGCGCATCAAAAAGACTTCAAAGAGTTTTTAGTTGATTACGATAATTATTATTCAACGCATTCAGAAGAAAATAAAACGCTGTCGAATTACATTTACAATCAATGTAAAGAAAAAGGCCATATTGTCTCTCGCACCATCAAACAAGCGTTTGATCCTGAAAAAAATCTATTTTTATCGGACCGATTCATTAAAGGCACCTGCCCTAAATGTAAAGCTGACGATCAATACGGCGACAACTGCGAAGTATGTTCGGCTACTTATGATCCTTCTGATTTAATTAATCCAAAATCAGCGATTTCGGGTGCGACACCCATTGAAAAAGAATCGGAACACTTTTTCTTTAAATTACCTGATTTTACTGACATGTTAAAAACATGGACACGCTCAGGTGCATTACAAGAATCCGTTGCCAATAAACTAGCTGAATGGTTAGACAGCGGATTAAAAGATTGGGACATCAGCCGAGATGCGCCTTATTTTGGATTTGAAATCCCTGGTGAACCAGGTAAATATTTTTATGTATGGTTAGATGCACCTATTGGTTACATGTCTAGTTTTAAAAACCTTTGTGATCGTCGTGAAGATTTAGATTTTGACACATTCTGGAAAGAAGGCAGCCAAACTGAGCTTTATCACAACATTGGTAAAGACATCATAAACTTCCACGCTTTGTTTTGGCCTGCAATGTTAGAGTGCGCCGGTTTCAGAAAACCAACCGGAGTTTGGGCACACGGTTATGTGATGGTAAACGGCGAAAAAATGAGTAAGTCTCGCGGCACATTCATAAAAGCTGAAACCTATTTAAAATTCTTACCGCCACAAGCATTACGTTATTATTATGCCGCTAAATTAAACAGCACGGTTAGCGACTTAGATTTAAATCTAGAAGACTTCGTACAACGAGTTAACAGCGACTTAGTTAACAAGTTTGTTAACATCGCTAGCCGTACTGCAAAGTTTATCCAAAATGGCGCCGGTGAATTAGGCCCTAAATTAGATGACGAAGCGATGTACGAACAATGTGTAGCCAAAGGCGTAGAAATTGCCAAGCTATATGAAGCTCGTGAATTTAGCCAAGCCATGCGTGAAATTATGGCACTGGCTGATATTGCCAATGCATACATCCACGAAAACGCACCTTGGCAATTAGTTAAAACAGCAGGCAGCGAAGAGAAAGTACAAGCGGTTTGCACACAAGCATTAAATATTTTCCGTATTTTAATTACTTATTTAGCCCCTGTATTACCAGAAACTGCAAAAGACTGCATCGAGTTTTTAAACATTAAAAACTTAAACTGGGACGAAATTGCCACACCATTGTTATCGCATAAAATCAATGAATTTAAACCGATGATTAATCGTATCGATGGCAAAGTCGTGACAAAATTAGTTGAAGCATCTAAAGAAGATGTAGCGGCTGAGTTAGGTAAAAAACCTGAGAAAGTTTCGAAAAAAGAAAACAAAAAAACAAAAGCAAAACCTAAATCAGATCCTAAAAATGAAATCATCCAGTTTGATGATTTTGCAAAAATAGATTTACGTGTAGCAAAAGTACTTGAGTGTAACCATGTAGAAGGCGCTGATAAGTTATTACAGTTAACCTTAGATGTCGGCGAAGAAAAAACACGAAATGTGTTCTCGGGTATTAAAAGCCATTATCAACCTGAAGAATTAGTAGGTAAAAACCTAGTATTTGTTTATAACCTTGCACCACGTAAAATGAAGTTTGGTATGAGTGAAGGTATGGTATTGGCCGCTGGTGAAGGCAAAGAATTGTGGATTATGGAATCCAATCTTGATGCTAAGCCTGGCACTAAAATTAGCTAAACACTTCGTTAATTTACGTTTAAATAATTAAAAAAATGCCGCAACTAGTGCGGCATTTTTGTTTTTAAATATATAAACTTTGTTTAAATTATACATTCTGCAAAAACTGTTTCACTCCAGCCTTGCCATCAACATCATTATAATATTTAAACCTTGTTTCTACATCGTCGGTTTTATATTCAATTAATTCATATTCAAAACCATGTTGATCAAAACAATACACGCGTACTCGCTCGTCAATTGCTTCGGCTACTGAATACTTAATCCCTTTTTCATTAAACGATTTAATGATCGACTTCATGCCTTCAACGATTAAACCAAAATGATTCACTCCATGGAACGTATTCATTTTTAAGCGTGTTTTATCCATAAAATCGGCCTGCTCTAACGCAAAATAACTGTCACTGCCTTTTTCACGCACATGGGCCCAGCGCTCATTTCCTTTCTCGGTTTTTCCTTCCCAGCTATTAATAATTTCTAAAGTTGGGTACAACATTTTTAAAAACTTAATCGTATCTTCAATTTTTACAACCGTCATATTAATGTGTTCAATTCTCATGTTTTTCTCCTACTGCTTGATTTGATAAACCCATAATAGTCGATTTATTAAATAAAGTAAAATGTTTATTTAATATGATTTAAATCAAAAAAAAGCGAAGGCCTATTTAATATAGAACTTCGCTTTATAATGACTGTTTATTATTTATGGTTTAGCAATGATTTCCATACGCTTAATTTCTAAATCTATAATTTTATAGTTTTTAGGAATTGAGTTTGGAAGATCTTCATCCATAATATTAAAATGTGCATGTAATTCATTTTGACGATAGTTACGATATACATCAGTTGATTGTGTCTCCGCTACTATTTTAACTAATTCTGGTGACTCATTTCCAAATGATTCAATTGTACGATCCTGGGGTACATAATTTTGGTCTTTTTCAAATACCCACATATCTTCAACTTGCATTTCAACTCGAATCCATTGATCCATATATTGTGGATTAAGACTTAAATTAACAAATGCTACTTTTGCGACTGGCCCATCCCCTTTTGATATTTCAAATCAGATATTTAAATGTCCGATATCCATATCCTCAACTTCAGCATCGGTTAATGGGAATTGTAATGATGAATCGGGACCATAAATATCACTTAATTGTGTGGTTGTTAAATATTCAGTTCGATCTGATCGAATATAAATATCAACAATAAAAGTTTGAATCTCAGCAAAACTCACACCATTTAACGCATAATCTTGACCATTTGCATGCTGGTTATGCCAATCAGTATATCGTTTTACAAATACATTATGATTGGTTGGAGCGGATTGGCAATCAGTGGCAACCGCATTCATATTAGCTGACATACTGTAATCCCCCGCGGTGATATTGGCAAAACGAGTGGCAGCTGTTGGAATATGATTCCAACCTGTCGTCGACACAGTAGTACCACTTGCATCCACTAATACCGCAGCGCTATTTGCTATCATTTCAGGTGATACACCACAGTTATTAATTTTGTATATTTTCATAACACCGGTGTCTTCTAATAACGTAAACACCTCTGGATGGGTAGGATCTAATGTTTCTACAGTAACTGTTTTGATAGCAGCCAAGGAGACCAAACCGGTGTCGTCAGTTACAACCAAGCTAAGTTCATAATCATCGACAGCTACAAATGTATATTCGAAATTTGCATCCGTACTTATTTGCTGGCCGTCCACTTTCCAAGAATAAACAACAATTGAATTATTACCATTTGCATCCGTTGAATTAAGTGCATCGAACTGAGTTTTAAATGGGGAATAACCGGTATTGGCCATTAAATTAATAACCGCAATCGGTGCTGTTTCGGGTACGTCTTGTGCTGTTACATCGATTGTTGTGCTTACAACCCCTCCTCTAATATCCGTTAGAATTAATTCAAAAGTCACATCCATTTGTTGTGTGAAGTTATACATTAATACCGCTTGGGTTGAGATTACCTGTCCATTTAATTTCCATTCAAAAAACAAGGTAGAATCATCGGCATCTGAGTCTGTTGAGCCTGATGCATCGGCAACAATAAGATGTTTATTAATGTCATACACATCACTTAAACCCGTTAAGTGTATTTGAGGTAATACGTTTTCATCCGCAACATGAATTGTTATAGCAGTACTGTTTTGTGCATTTGAATAATCATAAACCGTTAGGCTTAAATCAAACGAGCCTTTTTGATCAAATACAATTGTATACGAATCCATTCTTTGAGCTTGGCCTGAGTTAAACAGCCAAAATTTATCACCTAGCCCACTATTTGAGTTCGGATCAAATGAATCAGCCAATGAAAAAATAACCGTTGTTCCTGGTATAACATAAATATCTTGTGTAATTGATTTACCATCAACACTTATCACAGCTACAGGATCAACATCTACCTCCGCTTGTACGTTGATATCTTGACTGATTTCACTGGATTGGTTTTGCGAGTCTGTAACTACTAATTTAACTGTCTTACTTCCCATTGTATCAAAACGATAATCAAATATTTCGCCTTCACCAATTTTTAAATTATCCACAAACCACTCAAAAAGCACAATATCGTTATTGGCATCCGTTGACGATGAGGCATCTAATGTAATTAATACTTTTGCAGCAATAACACCAGAGGGTAAATTAATGACAGCCACAGGAGGTTCAATTGTTTCAGCGGCATTTACAGTAACCATATGTATTTTACTGTCTGTATTACCTGCTAAATCAGTTAATTTAACTTCTACAACATGATTACCAGCCGTCGTGAATTTGATTTCTATTTGTGCTGAAGTATGGGTAACACTAACTTGATCATCTATCGTCCATTGAAAAGTAAATGAATCATTTAAATCAAGATCATAAGATTGTGCGGCATCAAAGGTTGCCAAAGTATTTACTTCAAGAGTTGCTGGACCTGTTAACAGCGCAACCGGATCTGTATTAGTTGCCACTGCGTTAACACTTAGATCAATTTGTGATTTATGATGCTCACCCGCTAAATCCGTAACCTTAACACTGACAATATAATCCCTTGCATTAATAAAACTTTTCACCAAAGTTGAATTGGTTTCTCCTATTACTTCAAGGCCATCCACGTACCATTTAAATGCAATCACATCGTTTGTATCGATATCAAATGAAGTACTGGCATCAAATGTAACTGCTTGATTTACATCAATTGATGTAGGCCCCGTTAACCTAGCTACTGGTTCTGTGTTTGAAAGATCTATTGGGTTTATAATAATTTGATGGGTAGCATTTACAGTAAATTCTTGATCACTGACTGCCACTTTAATAATGTAATTACCTTGTCCTAACATTATTTGTAAGGTGTCAGTTGTTTGATTTAATTGCACTAAATCATTAATAAACCACTGATAAGTTAAACCATCAGAATTGGCATCAAATGATGCAGAAGCATCAAAGGTAAATATATTATTTTCAACACCCACTAAAGAGCCAGTTAAACTAGGTTGTGGTGCCACGTTATCATTTGCTGGGTCAATTACATTAATATCAAATATTTGTGTGCTTTCTAATCCTATATTATCTGTAATTGTTAAAGTGATTTGTGATTCATTAAGACTGATAGGCACATATTCTAATTTAGAATCCAGTGACTCTATTTGACCATTAATTCCCCATTGGTAGGATTGAATTATTCCGTTATCAGTAGAGTTTGAGGCATCAATAATAACCATTGCACCAATATTAATTGTGGTGATTTGCTGAGAAATTACAATTTGAGGATAAGCATCAACTGGAACATCTATAGAAGTAAAACCAATGACACCGTTATAATCAGTAACACTTAATTTCAATTCATATATTTTAGCTTCTGTAAATGTATAGGTAAGTGTCATGTTATTTGTTTCAATAATGACATCGTCCACTTCCCATTGATACAACACAATAGTTCCATCACTATCATTGGAAAACGTTGCGACAAATGATTGTGACTCACCCGCAATTTTAATATTTGAATCGGAATTAATAACTGCCGTTGGCTGGTTATTGTCAGCATCAACACTAACTATTATTTCTTGAAACGTGACATTCTTTTTGCCTTTATCATCCGTGACTGTTAACAAAATAATATAGGTGCCAGCCGTTTCAAATTGATAGGTAAACAATGAAGAATTTGATCCTTTATCTTCATTATTTACCTGCCATTGATAACTCACTATATTGCCATCTGAATCAGTTGAATCAGTGGCATTAAAAGTGAGTGATCCACCGGCTAAAGCTGTATTAGATTGGCTAGATAAAACAGCAGTTGGGGCAGTATTAGCCAATCCATCTGGGTCTGTTTTATCAATACAACCCACTAACAGCAGAGCGATTAAAAGCAGAGGAAGTGTTTTAAACATAGGGTTTCCTTATCTGAATTGTCAGACGCAGTAATTAAATTAATGCACCTATTCTACCGTATAAGAAACCGTTCAATTGTATTTTTTTACGATGCTGTGACTCGTTTTTGTTTTGTTTATTATTTTGTTTTAAGTTTGTATGCGGTTTATTTACCTAGTTTTATATTTATAGTCCATTCATCTAAAATACTGGGATTTGTTAATGCTCAAAATATTCCAGCAAGCTTTTTGTTGCCTTTTGAGGCTCATTTGCAGAACAAATGGCACTGACCAAAGCAACTGAACCTACTTGAGAATCTAACACCGTTTTAATATTTTTAAAACCAATACCACCAATCGCACAAAGTGGGTAATTAGGTGTTAATACTTCAACCCACTTACTTAAATTATCCAACCCAACCACTTGCACTTCTTTTGTATCGGTTGGAAAAATAGCGCCTATTGCGATATAACTGGGTTTAATACTTTTTGCGATACAAAATTCAGTTTCTCCATGTGTACTGATACCAATTTTCACGCCTGCTTTTCGTATTAATTCTATATCCGCAACTTGAATATCCTCTTGCCCTAGATGCACCCCATAAGCATTATATTTAATGGCTAACTGCCAATAATCATTTACAAAAAATTGGATGTCGTGCTCTTTACAAATTAAAGTGGCTTGTTTGATTGAGTTTTCAAGCTCTTCACCAGTTTGATCTTTAATGCGAATTTGTAACGTTTTCACCCCCCACTGCGCTAATTTTTTAATCCACAACACACTATCAACTACTGGATACAATTCTAATGGAGCACATAGTTCAAACGCTTTATTTTGAGTTTTTAAAATGCAGTGCGACACATCCGGGTAATCATTTAGGTCGATACTTTTACTAAACGATTTTAAAATATTAAATCCGTTTATTTTATATTCCGACGTTTTTATTGATTTTTGTAAACTAGCATTGGCCATCGTTACCGCATCATTAACGGGATAATCCATTAAATACACAGCCAATAAACTTGAAAAACTGCAACCTGTGGCGCGTATTTTTTTATTTTGTTTTAAATTATGAAAATATAAATTGGGTGAATTATTTGTAATTAATTGATCAACAAAATAATCAACTGATAAATCAGTATGACCACCTTTTAGATATAATGCTTTAACAGCGCAATCTAAAATAGCTTGTGTGCCACCATTACTTAAAATACTTAATTCATCTGTATTAGGTGTAAACACAGTGACAAATTTTAAAAGTGGCTTTAAATCATTTAGTGTTAAAACATTAAATTCCAAACCACTGGTTGCACTTAAAACAGGATCAAAAACAATTGGTATATTGAGATTATGTTCAGCTAAAAAATCGACAATCACGTCAACCTGTGATTTATCAATTAATACACCAATTTTTATTGCATCAGGTCGATGTGATTTAAGCAATACATTGAGTTGATCTTTAATTATATTCGCATCAATTTTTTGTATTGATACAGAGTCATCAATTGACTGAGCCGTAACTGCCGTTGTAATTTGGCAAACATGACAATTAAAAGATTCGAAAACTCTTACATCGGCACTAATACCAGAAATACCTGCGCTGTCTTGTGCCGCGATTGTCCAAACTGTTTTCATATTCATTTAATTATTTATCGCTTACAATTTATCTAACTTGTTTGATGCCAAAACGGCATACCAATTGTAGGGGTAGACGCTTTTGCGGTTTGTTTGGTTTGAATTTTTCCTGCCAAAAATGAATGTCGCCCAGCTTGTACCGCTAAATTAAAACCATTACTCATCAACACTGGGTCATTGGCTTTGGCCACGGCTGTATTTAATAACACCGCGTCAAATCCCATTTCTAAAGCAAGACAGGCATCTGAGGGTTTACCTAAACCTGCATCAATAATCATCGGCACATCTTTAATTCGCTCACGTAAAGTTTGTAACGCATAAGGATTCATCAAACCTTTACCGGTTCCAATGGGTGAACCCCAAGGCATTAAAACTTGGCAACCCGCATCTAATAAACGCAGGTTAAAAACCAAATCGTCAGTGCTAAATGGTAATACTTTAAAGCCGTCTTTAATTAATATTTTCGCAGCTTCTACAGTTAAAAATGGATCAGGCTGTAAATTATAATCGTCCCCTACTACCTCTAATTTAATCCAATCGGTATTAAATATTTCACGAGACATTTTAGCTAACGTCACTGCTTCTTGTACGGTTTTACACCCTGCAGTATTAGGTAATAATTGACAACGCGTTTTTTGAATAAGTTGCCAAAAATCCTGCCCACTTTGATCGCTAGGATTTTGCCTACGCAGACTTAACGTAACAATTTGCGAGCCTGATTGTTTAATGGCATCCAACATAATTTGGGGTGATGGATACATTGCCGTGCCAATTAATATTCGACTAGAGAAGGACTGACCATATAATTTTAATTGATCCATATTAATTAACCACCTGCTATTGGAGTTAATATATCAATCAAATCATTTTCATTAATTGTTAATGAGTCGTATTGATCTTTTGCTACATAGTCAGAGTTAACAGCAATTGAAATCATTTGTTTATCAATAGACAATTCGTTTAATACCTTTGATAACGTAAGTTGTTGATTAATGTTTTTTGGCTCACCGTTAACACTAATATTAATTTTTTTTTCAGACATTTTTTACCATCCAATTATATTGATGTGATTTGTTTTCTAACACATCTATTATTGTATTTAATACTTCGGGTAATAATAAAAAACCATGACGATACAAACCGTTAATACTCATTTTATTATTATCTAGTTGTATAACAGGATTATTATCAATCATTGCAGGGCGCAAATTAGTGTCTATTTCTAAAATTCTTGCTTCAGCAAAAGCAGGGTGCACTGCGTATAAAGCACTGCCTAATTCCAGCATAGATTGTAAACTGATAGGACTCGTATCATTACTTTCAATTTCGGTTGCACCAATCACATACACATCATTGGGTTTGGGTACGATATAAAGTTTATAACGCGGATGCATAAATCGAATGGCATGTTTGATCGACACTTCTGGGCAATATACATGTAATACTTCACCACGTACCGATCTAAGGTTTTTAATATTTGAACCAACACCGCGACAATCAAATACAAAATCAAATTTCATTTCGTTATTTTTAATTAATACCGAACTGCCTTTTATTTTACATGGTTTATTTTCAAATACTTGAATATTACTTTGTTCAATAAATTTTAAAAGTGCTGATAATAAAGCTCGATTATCGATATACGCTTCATCATTTAAAAATAAACCTTCATCAAAATTCTGACCCAGTTGCGCTTCTTTATTTTGTAATTGGGTTTTATCCAACCATTGATAAGGTTTTGAATCTAAATCGTGTTTGGTTAATTTAAAATCAAGTTCTTGTTGAAATTGTATAAGCTCACTTTTATCCAAAACATGCGCAAGCACAATTGAACCCGTGGCTTGATAATCGACAGATTGATTGGTTTGTTGTTGAATTTTGTCTAACCATAGGGGCCATTGTTTTAACGCATTGATTCCCATATCGTAAATTGCCCGTTCACTTACCGACAATTCACTTAATGGACTAATCATACCCGCGGCAGTATTTGCAGCACTTTTTGAGTGTCGTAAATTACCTTTATCAAACAATGTAATTTGAATGTCGGGATACTTGTTTGACAATTGCCAAACAAGCATTCTCCCAAGCAAACCAGCCCCAACAACGGCAACTGTTTTGATAGAATCAATCATCAAAAAAATTAAACCTCGTGGTAGATTTCACTGCCTTCTTTTTTAAATTTCTCTGATTGTTCTTGCATGCCTTTTTCCTTTTCTTCTTTCGCTTTAGCATAATCTCGTACTTCTTGTGAGATTTTCATAGAACAAAATTTAGGGCCACACATCGAACAAAAGTGCGCTATTTTTGCTGAATCTTTTGGTAAGGTTTCATCGTGATACGCTTTAGCTGTATCAGGATCAATTGCTAGATTATTTTGATCTACCCAACGAAACTCAAACCTTGCTTTACTCATTGCATTATCCCAAACTTGAGCGCCTGGGTGTCCTTTTGCTAAATCAGCAGCATGAGCTGCAATACCATAAGCAATCAGACCTTGTTTCACATCATCTCTATTTGGCAAACCTAA
>JALJPK010000105.1 GCA_022968985.1 Pseudomonadales bacterium
CCAATTAACTGCTGTTAATTAAGTTTAGAGGGCTATTATGAATTAGCTAGTAGCAACAACAATATTAAACATAGCCATTATTAATTAAAACCAAATCCCAAAATCTGCTTCGCAAACCGTTTGTAATCTAGATTGTTGTTGCGCTAACGTTTCGTTTGAAAATCTAAGTGGATTTTGATAATGGTTTCTATTTAATTGATTATCTACTAATTCACAATTACCAATAAATGTCCCTTCAAGTTGCGAAGACTGTGAGCAACGATTATTGACTTCAATAAATTCGTCATTTTCGTCGCAATTTTTTAGCTGTCCACCATCAAGTAACTCAATACAAATATTTAAAGAATTATTATCTAATATATCTGGGCGACAACTACCTGAACTGCCATAAGTAGCGGGTGTATCCTCATCTCGATCCAAATCAATAGACGCGCCCATTATTGCTTGTTCACCAGTATCAGCTGTCACTTCAACAATTACTTCATGGGTGCCACCAATAATTAATGTGCCTGTGTGAATGTTTTCACTCCAAAGCGTGATACTCGAGTCTGGAGCAATAATAATATGCTCAAAACTCAATACTGCATTTGGCAGGGTGCTATATGTGCCCGATGTATTTATTTCGTAATCAAACGGCGCTTGGCCAACGGTGCTTGGATTAATAATCAAAGCTATGTTAATTGCTGGAAACCCAGACACAGCGGCTCTTCTAAATGGAAGTGAAGCTTGCATTTCACTTTCTAATACAACATCGTTAAACTCAAGAGGGTCAATATCTAACGAGGTTAAGTCAGCTATTGAGTTTTGCGCAATTAAATTATTATTGTTATCCCTTATTTCTAAATTGCCATTTTCTACATCTAATACATAATTAATTAATTCATGCATTAAATCCAATTCATTAGCTACAGGGTCTGCAATGTAATCAGAGGTACGAATGCTGCCTAATGATTCGGGCCAAAAAGGGCTTAAAATTGTGGATAAGTTCGTTTCGATCACTTCAAATATATTCTGAGTAATTAATGAGTTGGTTGAGGTTAAACAATCTTCTAATAAACAGGTTTCAATATCGATTAATTGTGTATGCGCTAACCAAATTTGCGAAATAATATCGGTGCTTGGATTAATGTTCACAATAGCATCATTAACCTCGTCATTAATAAAATACGCAGAGTGCAGGGTAGTGAGCTCCCCAATGGGGTTAATGTAATTAGCTTCTAACCAACCTTGATTACCCGTGACTTGGGACAAAACATAATCACCACTGCTATTGGCTCTAGTGCAAATTTTAGTTGCATGAAATGTACAAACTTCTGAATATTGCGCTGCCACACCCACTGCTACATTACCGTTAAGTTGATGTAAAATTTCTATCACCCCTTCATCAATAGGTGGGGTAACCGGTTCTGCGCAACTTGAAATAAACAAACAAGACGAATAAATAAGAAAAGCGACTAAAGTAGAGGAATGACTATGACTATGACTATAACTAAATTTTGGCATGTGGATTCATTGACACTTTGAATGAATATAAAATACAGCAAATTTTCAGCCAATGATGCTCTAAAAAAATGAAGTTTGTTACAAAAAAACACATCGCTTATTTAAACAAGGAAGCGAATATGACCTACTCTGAATTAGTGAGTTACTGAGGAAATACTATGAGTTTTGAAAGTTTATTTACCAATGCGAAAACATTACCCAATATCCCAAAAGTGGTGCAAGAATTGATTGCTTCATTTGAAAATCCAGATGTCGATTTTGATGAAGTATCAAACAAAGTATCGATGGATCCTGTGTTGAGCGCAAAAGTGCTTCGTATGGCCAATTCTGCGCATTATGGTGTATCGCGCTCAATTGAAAATATTTCAGATGGTGTGGTGTTATTAGGGTTTCCAGCATTACGAACAATGGTGTTGGCGTCGGGGATAGCCGGTTCAATGACTGTGCCTAAAACATTGGATCGTCGCCAATTTTGGAGTCGTAATTTTTTAGTGGCTGAAATCACTAAACGTTTAGCCAAACATTGTGACGATGTGGACCCTGAATCTGCGTTTACCGCCGGAATGATTCACGCGATAGGTGAGTTATTAATTCACGCAGGTGAACCTGAAAAAGCCGAACAAATTCAAGAAGCGATAAAATTGGGGGGTAAATTAAAAGCCACAGAAGAGTCAATTTTGGGTTATACCTATGTTGATGTGAGTGCTGAATTAGCCACACGCTGGAAATTTCCACTTAAAGTGGTGGATGGTTTAAAATATCAAAGTGCACCAGAAAAAGCTGAAAATTTTTCTGAAATTGCAGCGTTGATTAGAATTGCAAAATACTTATATGAAGCCCAAATGAATAATGTTGATGAAAATCAAATTAAACGAGATTTTCCATTAGAGTTAGCATTAAAATGCAAAATGGATACACAGACTGTGATGAAAAATATTGCGCAAGTCTCCAGTTTAGAAACGGCATTTACTAGTGTGATTGAAGACGTGCATTAAATTTTTAATATTATTTATATTTTAAAATAAATAAAAAAACCACTCAATTTGAGTGGTTTTTTTTTGAAAATAGTAAAATGATTATTTTAATTCAAATTGACATTTTTGAAACATCAAACCATTCACTCTTACTGATATAAAATGTAATCCAGTATAATGTTTACGTGTGGACATTTGAGCCATGGATTGGGTGCTGGTTAATTTCAGTGTTTTTTTGTTGATTGTTTTTTCTGACCAATTAAATACTTTTTGATTATGTTTGCCGTTGGCTTTGATGTAATCAATACAATATTCCACACGAATTTTCCCTAACTTTTTTTTACTTGATAATAAACAACTAAAACTTAATTTCTCACCAATTTTTAATTCAGTTTGATTTATCTCAAAACGATCCACTGTTATGTCGGATGGATCGGAATAATCAAATAATTTTAAGGCACGTGGATGGGCTTGTTTTAACAAGACTCGACAAGCATGTTTAATAATCCAATCTTCTTTTTCACTGATTTTATTGTTGTGTTCACACCAATCTAACATTAACTGCGGATTGTCTTTACTGATGTCGTTTAAATTATTGGCAACAGAACGTCTGACATAAAGGCTGCTATCTTGCTTTAATTCATTTAAAATTGGCCAAATAAGACTTGGGTCTTTTTTGAAAGTTGTAAGTGCTTGCCCCCAAGGTAGGCGAGGCCGCGAGCCTTCGCTGGCAAAACGGCGCACATGTTCACTTTTATCTGAACAACAAGTTAGCATAAAAGCCATTGTTTGTTTTTCGTATTGTTCAATAAATGCACGAACAGCAAACTCACTGGTGCTATTTTTGGTGACATGTTTGAGTGACTCAAATGCAGTTGGTAACGCAGGTTTTTGTGATTTATCCTCTAACGAAAAAAACAAATCAGTGATCATTGGTGGAATGAACATACCTAAAAATACATCAAATTGATCAGACAACTTGTTGATAAGCAAACAAGCTTGTTTAAAATTGTTTTGTTCGATCAGTGTTAAGCTTATTAACGCTGCGCGATTCATTCGTTGTTTTAACTCAAGGTCTTGCCAATCTTGTTGCATAAAAAGAGTCACTAGATCTTTATTGAGACTAAGTTTTTTTGCTTTAGATGAAATTTTGATTAAATGTTTACAAAGTAATTGAACAAATTCTAGGTTGTACTGGTCTTTAAGTAATTCAGCCATAATTTTATTTTTTAGAGTAACGATATGCAAAACGCAATTGGCGTATTTGATTCTGGGTTAGGTGGATTGTCGGTTTTAAACTCGGCAGCTACTTTATTGCCTAACGAACAATTTATTTACGTAGCCGACAGTTTACACGCTCCTTTTGGTAATAAAAGCGATGAATTTATTTTAAAGCGTTGCCAAGTTATTTGTGAATTTTTAATTAAACAAAATGTTAAATGTATATTGCTGGCTTGTAATACCGCAACGTTAGCTTGTGTAGTCACTTTAAGAGCGCAATTTGATGTGCCAATAGTAGCCATTGAACCGGGTTTAAAACCCGCTGTAATAAAATCACAAACTAAAAAAATATTAATGTTAGCCACTCAAAGTACACTTCAATCTAATAATTATCAAAGTCTTCGTAATACTCATGCTAGTGATTGTGAAATATTTGAGCAAGCTTGTAATGGTTGGGTTGAATTAGTTGAATCTGGTCATTCACTACTTGAAACGAATAATCTTAATTTAAAGGTTATTAAACAATATTTAAGTGATATCCCTAAAAATGGAATTGATCAAATTGTATTGGGTTGTACACATTATCCATTTCTAAAACCGTTAATTATTAAATGTATAAAACAATCACAATACGAAAATAATATTTCAATTGTTGATACTTCAAATGCGGTTGCCAATCATTTAAAAACGATATTACTGACGCATAAATTATTAAAACCTAATGTAAAACATTCAATAAAACAATTAACGTTATATTCATCGGCATTAAAGGTTGATGAAAATTTATTAAATAGTTTGTGTCAATTGTCTGTTGATTTTAAAGGGCAGTTTGAATCGTAAAATGAAAACTAACATAACAACCGACGAATCTACATTCATTAACCAACATCTAATTGATATCTTTAACGACTGTTTCCAGCAGAGTTTAAATACAATATTAGTTGATGAGGGTAATGAGCCCATTTATATTCCACTCAATGACACTCAAAAAGAGCATCGTATTTATTTTGCTCACGGTTATTTTTCATCAGCATTACATGAAATCGCACATTGGTTAGTGGCAGGTGAAAAAAGAAGACAACAACAAGATTACGGTTATTGGTATGCTCCAGACGGTCGAGATCAAATTCAGCAAAATGAATTTGAGCAAGTAGAGGTAAAACCACAAGCAATCGAGTGGATTCTACATCAATGTTGCCAAAAGAAATTTCGTTTGAGTTTAGATAATTTGAGTTTACCAGAGCAAGATAACAGGCCTTTTGCTAGGGCCGTGTACACCCAAACGCAACACAATTTCGAAAAGGGGCTCAATAATCGTGTGCAAGTTTTTTGTGCCGCATTGATGCGCCATTACCAAAACCCGCAGGCTTTAGAACCTAACTTGTATCAATTAGGTGATTTATCAAGCGCATTGGCATAGAATGCCTGCACTTATCACTCATATTAAAAATAGAGAGACAATCGTGACTCAAGATAAAACCAAGCCCTCTTGGACGTTAGATCAATTCGATGTAGAAGAACAAGAAGGTAAATCACGTTTTCACGACTTTGAATTACCCCTTAATGTTATGCGTGCTATCCATGATTTAGGTTATGAATACGCCAGTCCTATTCAAGCAGAAACCCTTCCTTACAGTTTGGCTGGTGTTGATGTGGTTGGTAAAGCTCAAACCGGCACAGGTAAAACAGCCGCGTTTCTATTAACTTTAATTGCTGACTTTTTAGATAATCCAATTAAAGACCAATTTGATTCAGAACCACGAAGTATTATTTTAGCACCAACACGCGAACTGGCGATGCAAATTGCTGATGACGCTAAATTATTGTGTAAATACAATAAATTAAAAGTGGTTACAATTGTAGGTGGAATGGACTTTGAGAAACAAAAGAAAGCGTTAGAGCACGGTACCATTGATATTTTAGTGGCAACACCGGGTCGTTTAATTGATTTTATCAAACGTAAATCTGTATTTTTAGATCAAGTTGAAACGTTAGTGATTGATGAAGCTGATCGTATGTTGGATATGGGATTTATTCCTGATATTAAACAAATTGTTCGAGCAACCCCTAAAAAAGAAGATCGCCAAACCCTTTTATTTTCTGCAACCTTTACCGATGCTGTTATTAATTTAGCAGGGGATTGGACAACGGATGCTCAAATGATTGAAATTGTCAGTGACACTCAAACTGCTGCCAATGTTGATCAAAAAATATACATGATCGAAAGTGATAAAAAATATGATTTGTTACTGTCTATCTTAAAAGGTGACGATGTTGAACGCGCCATTGTATTTGCTAATCGCCGTGACTTAGTTCGTAAGTTATTAGAAAAATTAAAAAAAGACGGAATGGATTGTGAAATGCTTTCTGGTGAAGTACCACAGGCAAAACGTGTTAAAACTTTAGAGCGTTTTAAAGCTGGTAAATTAAAACTGATTGTTGCTACTGATGTAGCCGGTCGTGGTATTCATATTGATGGTATTAGCCATGTGGTGAATTTCACATTACCTGAAGAAGCAGAAGATTACGTACACAGAATTGGCCGTACCGGTCGTGCTGGTAAAAAAGGCACATCGATCAGTTTTGCATGTGAAGACGATTCATTTTTATTACCCGAAATCGAAACGTATATTGGACGTAAATTAAAAGCGGAACATCCACCTGAATAAATATTTAAACAAGTTCAAGTTTGTTTGATTTATTAAAGTAAGTCGAAGTGTCAAATATGAGTGTTTACCTATTTGTAAGCTCATATTTTTCACTTTAAACAATACAAATTTGAACGTAATCTTATTCACTACAATTACTCAATTAAAAAATAGATGTAATGAAAATTCTTGCTGATGAAAATATGCCTTATGTTGAGCATTTGCTGACACCATTAAATGCAACTGTTGAATTTAAAGCCGGTCGAAATATCTCAAATAACGATCTTCAAAATACCGACGTGTTATTAGTGCGCTCGGTAACCAATGTTAATGCCCAGCTCTTAAAAAATACCCCCGTTAAATTTGTAGGCACTGCCACCATTGGTGTGGATCATATTGATTTGGATTATTGCAAACAAAACAATATTAAAGTGGTTTCAAGCCCTGGCTGTAATGCTGATGCGGTGGCCGATTATGTGATTTGTGCTTTGCTCTCACAAAATGTAGACATTCAAAATAAAAATGTGGGTGTGCTTGGTCTTGGTAATGTGGGCACTAAAGTTGCTAAACGTCTTTTAAGTTTAGGAGCAAATGTGATTGGTTTTGATCCTTTTAAAAATACACATGACATTACTTTAGCGTCTCTTAGAGATGTATTAGCACAAGATATTATTTGTTGTCATGCACCTAAAACCTTAACTGGTGAATTTCCAACCTTTCATATGTTAGGTGAAGATCAAATCAATCAAATTAAACCAAACAGTATTTTATTAAATGCTGGACGAGGTGAGGTGATTGATCAAAGTGCGTTACTTGAGCGCATGCAACAAAAAAACGATTTAACGTTATTAATGGATGTTTGGGAGAATGAACCCAGCATCAATGTTGATTTAATTCCCTTTTGTAAAATAAGTACGGGACACATAGCGGGCTATTCGCAGCGCGGTAAAGTCAATGGTTCATCTATGGTGATTCAAGCATTATTCGATTTTTTAAATAAACAAAATGAATTCAAAACATTGGATGTATTACAGCAAAAAGATATCAGCAATCAGAATGTAGATTTAAAAACCTTTTGCCAAAATATGTACAACATCAAACAAGACGATCAAAACTTTAGAACTTCGCAAGCCAGTAAGGATTCAGCTAAACGCGCAGTAATGTTTGATCAATATCGTAAAACTTATCCAACACGTGATGAGTTTATTCAATACCATACTAAAAACACTCAATTAATTAAAGCAGGCCTTACTAAGGTTTAGTTTGTTTAGTTGAGAGTTCTCAAGGTTTCAGTTTTATGCAAAAACAATCAATCAATGCAGAGCAGTTCGCGGACTTAATACAATCGCGAGTGGCACAATCCGATCAAGCGGTGCGTTTGTTTCATGGTCGTGGAGGATGTTACGACGGCTTAGATTTTAATATTGATTATTATCCACCTTATTTACATTGGCGTTTTTACAAACCACAAGACAATCTGGATCAATTGATTCAAGCGCTTGAATCAGTAGGTGTTGAAAAGAACAATCATATTTTACAAAATCGTTTTGAGCAAGGCTCCCCGATATCAATGTTAGAAGGTGAACTTTTAACTAATTGGCAAACTAAAGAGTTGGATGTTAATTATCATTTAAAACTCGACAAACAAAACCCTGGCATATTTTTGGACATGCAAAGTGGTAAGCAGTTTGTTAAAGAGTTTGCGAAAGATAAAAAGATATTAAACCTGTTTTCATATACCTGTGCGTTTTCGTTGGTGGCCTGTGCCGGTGGCGCTAAAGAAGTGATCAATGTGGATATGTCATCGGGTGTGTTAAAAGAAGGTCAAAAGAATCATCAGTTAAATCATTTTGGTCAAGAAAAAGACGGCCAAAAAATCCGCTATTTAAAACACAATATTATGAAATCATTTGGTAAATTAGATCGAATGGCGCCATATGATTTAGTTGTGGTTGATCCACCTTCATTTCAACGTGGCAGTTTTGAAGCCAAACGCCATTACGCAAAACTAGTCAGACGAGTCTCTGAATTTGAATGTTCAGATTATTTATTTTGTCTAAATGATCCACAGGTGAATGTAGAAGAATTTAAAAGCTGGATTTCATCTGAGCAAGAAAATTTAGAGTTAGTGCAACGAATAGACAATCCTGTATGGTTGGAAGAAATAGACGAGGCATACAGCTTAAAGGTTTTACATTATGTTAAGAAATAATTCTTCGTTAAGAGATAATCCATCGAATTATAAAGGCAGTTGTTTATGTCAAAAGATTACATATCAGCTTAATCAAACGAATTTTGAACCATTAGCTCATTGTCATTGCACCATGTGCCGAAAGTTTCATGGTGCGGCTTTTGCTACTCTTTTGACTGTAAATAAAGACAATCTTGAGTTTTTAAGTGGTACACAATATTTAAAAGTATTTAAAGCTGAACAAGATGGCACCACAACAAAACGTACTTTTTGCAGTGAATGTGGCTCAAGTTTATTATTTGAATCAAAACATAATATTAAAAACAACAGCATAGAATTGGCTATAGCTAGTTTAGATCAAGATATTGAGATCTTTGTAGATGGGCATATTTATACCGCTGATAAAGCAAACTGGTTTGATATAAACGATAAATTGCCTAAATACAGTGGTTATCGAGGCAGTTTTTTAACATGAGATTTCTTTTGAAATGGCAAGCACAAATAACCTTGTTTTTAACCTTAGCAAGTGTAAGTTTATTGATGGTGGCGTTAACTCAGCCATTTATTCGTATTACTAAATTGATTGTTTTTGATCAAGACACTTCCTTAGCACAAGGTTTTGTTGAACTGTTTAAAGACGGCGAGTGGTTAATCTTAATTATATTGTTTGTGATGACGATAGTGTTACCGCTTTGTAAAATAATCACTTATGGCATGTTGTCCTTTGCCACAGTAGCTTTACAATCTAAGTTATTAAAATTATTAACTATTTTGTCTAAATGGGCCATGTTGGATGTGTTTGTGGTGGCGATATTGGTAGTGGCAGTGAAACTGGGTGCATTAGCGCAAGTAACCGTTTTACCTGGTTTTTACTGGTTTGTTGCAACACTAGCATGTTCATATTTATTGGCGTATTGGGTGCAATTTAATAGGAAACAAAATGACGCAAGATCATAACGAAACTAGCGAAGAGCAAGCTACTGAAGGTCAGTCTGCTGAAAACCAGTCTGCTGAAAACCAATCTGGTGAAAACCAAACAGTAAGCGACGTGGAGCAAAACTCACAAGAGTCATTTGAGCAATATACAGAAACAAAACCTTCATTTGTGCAAAAAGTGAAAGCGATGTTCTCTGGTAAAAGCAATGGCTGGAACCCGATAAAACAGAAAAAAACAATATTAATTACCTTGCTTGTGATTGTTGTGGTTCAAATTGCTTATGGTTTGTATGTTTCACAAAATGTCAGTCAGTTCGATATTAATCAACGAGCAAAACTCGCTTATGCTACAACCGGCTTTACCGGCCCAATGCCAGTAGGGTTTGTTAGTACTAATACACTTATCGAAGTTGCCAATACCTTAGTTGATAAGCCTGGTGGGTACATCACTAATGATATTTTCCCATTAAGTTTGATGTTGGATAATATGCCTAATTGGGAATTTGGTGTGTTGGTGCAAGTGCGTGATTTCGCTAGTGTTATGCGTCAAGATTTTAGTCGTTCTCAAAATAACTCAATTGAAGACCCTAATTTATCATTAGCAGAACCCTCTTTTAACCAAGATAGTAATAAATGGATGTTCCCTGCTACCGAAAAAATCATTAAAGCAGGCATTGAATTTACAGATAATTATCGTATTAATTTAGCGGACCCAGAGTCAACGGTTGTGCATTTTTATTCACGATCAGACAATTTAGTGGTTTGGCTTAAAAAAGTAGAAAGCCGATTAGGCAGTTATTCGCAACGATTAAGCTCAGCAGTTGAGCAACCTAATTCAGCGGTACATACCGATAAACAAAATACACCTAAAATAACCAGTACATGGACTCAAATAGACGATGTATTTTACGAGGCTCGTGGTGCGAGCTGGGCAATATTACATTTATTAAAAGCGGCACAAGTTGATTTTAAAGATGTATTAATTGATAAAAATGCAGAATTTATCTTAGAGCAAATAATATTTGAATTAGAAGCAACCCAGCAATCAGTATGGTCACCAGTGATTTTAAATGGTGATGGTTTTGGTTTGGTTGCAAATCACTCATTAGTATTAGCTAATTATATCAGCCGTGCAAATTCAGCTTTAGCGCAATTACAAAGATTGTTAGAAAACGGTTAATTAATTTTTCGAATTGTAAATACTTACCTATTTAGAAACAATAAAAACCTAACTTAAGTAATTGAGTTGGGTTTTTTGCTGTTTAAACTCAATGACTAAATGAATGAGACTTCCAATGTGTTGTTTGTTAAATAGGTATAGTTGAGTCCAATAATTTCCCTTCTCGTATTTTTAGCTGTCTGATAATATCAGCCTTATCTATGCCTTTTTATCAAAAAAAGCTACAATGCCTCACATTTTTCATACTGAAATGTGAACGTTTAATGTCTTATCCTGTCTAGGTTTCGATTTGTTTCATTTATCTGTGTTTTTTGATTAATTAGGTGCCCAATGTTTTTTATTAAGTGGACAACATGACGAGCTGGTTACAAGCAAGAAACTTAAGCTCGATTCGGCAAAACCGTACGTTGTTTGCTCAACTTGATTTTGATGTTGATAAAGGCGATTTAATTCAAATCAAAGGTGTGAATGGCTCGGGTAAGTCGACGCTGATGCGTTATTTAGCCGGTGTAGGCCAATCAGTTGCAGGTGAAATTAAAATTTCTGATGAATTTGTCTTATATGATGGCAATATTGATCGCGCTAAAGTGCTGTATATTGGCCATTTACCGGCTATTTCTACTCGTTTAACCGTACTTGAAAATTTACGGTTTTTAGCGCAAAAAACGGGTTTACCCTTTGACGATCAATCATTATTTGAAGCGTTAAGACAGGTCGAGCTGATTAAGTTTATAGACCAAAGCGCGATGGCGTTATCGGCTGGTCAAAAACGACGTATTGGTTTGGCTCGATTATATTTAAAGCAAGGTGATGTCAAACTTTGGTTATTAGATGAGCCGTTTACTGCCCTTGATTTAGAAGGCGTAACACGACTGGAAGCTCAAATAGACTTATTTACAAAACAAGGTGGCTCGGTGGTGTTAATTACGCATCATCAGTTTGAACATAACACATTAAAAGTCATTCAATTAGGCCATCAAGCACAGGAGGTTTTTTATGTGGATGACATTTAAAAGCACCTGCACAGGTGAATTTTTATTATCGTCACGTAAACATAGTGTTGCTTTGTTAATAACTCATCATCAATTTGAGCATACCCAGTTAAAAGTGATTCAATTAGGTCATCAAACTCAGGAGGTTTTTTATGTGGATGACATTTAAAAGCACTTGTGCGCGTGAGCTGTTGTTGTCTTCGCGCAAACGTGGTGAATTACTAAATCCATTGGTGTTCTTTTTTGCAATTATGTTGTTGTTTCCCGTGGCGGTCAGTGCCGATCCTGAATTGTTGGGTAAAATCGCACCCGGTGTGGTTTGGATTGCTGTTTTGTTATCTTTAATGTTGTCTCTTGATTCAATGTTTCGTGACGATTTTCAAGACGGATTCTTAGAACAAATGTTGATCTCTAAAGATTCGTTAGTGATAGCGGTGTTTGCTAAAATTTTATGCCATTGGTTGGTCACGGGTTTACCGTTAGTTTTGATCTCACCTGTGATAGCCATCATGCTTTCTCTGCCTGTATCGGCTATTGCTGTAATGATGCTGGGGTTACTATTTGGTACAATTTGGTTTAGTTTTGTAGGGGCAATACCAGCAGCATTAACGGTTGGTTTACGTAAAGGAGGGTTATTACTCACCATTTTAGTTTTGCCAATGATGATCCCAATGTTAAGTTTTGGTGCGATGTTAGTACGTCAGCAAATTAATGACGAAGTGATTTTACCTACTCTAATGTTATGTGTTGGAATGAGTTTATTGTCAATGATGCTGGCGCCTTTTATGGCGGCCATCTCATTACGAATCAGTTTGAGTGAATAAGGGGTTTTTATGTTAAATACAGTTTGGAAAACAATCGTTGCTTGGTTCTTAAAGTGGGGTTCACCTAAATGGTTTTATGAACAAAGTAAAATCTGGAGTTTAATCTCTGGATGGTTAGCTACGTTTATGATTAGTTGGGCTTTTATATACGGTATTTTTTATACCCCAACAGAATTTAAAGGGCATATGAGTAGAGCTTTATATATACACGTGCCAAGTGCATCGTTATCAATGATGATGTATTTCGCAATTGGAATAATGGCCGTTATTGTGCTTGTTTGGAAAATGAAAATGTCCAGTGTGATGTTAAAATCAACCGCTCAAGTAGGCGCTGGGTTTGCAGTAGTTATGTTTGTAACTGGTGCTATTTGGGGAACTCCTGCTTGGGGACAAGGCATTGTTTGGGATCCTCGTTTATTGGGTGATGGAATATTGGTTTTATTATATTTTGGTATTTTAGCCGTGTATTCTGCAATTGATTCTTATGAACAAGCTGATAAAACAGTGGCTGTATTGGCAATTTGTACCGTTTTTATTCTAGTGTTTATCAAGTACGCCCCAGCAATGGAAGGTTTAGGTATGCAGTCTATACATCAAGATTCAAGTAATGTGTATTCTGGCAATGATTCGGCCATTGATAAATCGTATCAAAGACCCCTATTAATGGGGATTTTTGGCTTTATGGTCATGGGTATGTCGTTAGTATTACGTCAAGCTCGTGTTGAGGTATTAGTTAGATATCGTACAGCCAAATGGGTGCAAGCCATATTTGATAAAGAATTAGCGAAGGGGAAATGAAATGATATTTGAATCTATATCCGATGCAATACAGATGTGTGGTCAGGTAGTGACACCTTTAGGGGAAGAAACACGTTGTCGAGGCAGTTATGTTTGGGCGTGTTATGCGGTGGGGTTATCTGTAATTATATACAATGTACTTTCTCCAATTTTACGTAAAAAGAAATTATTAAAACAAGAAGCGCGTCGTCGTTTAAGTGAGAGATTATGAATCCTGTAAGAAAACAAAGATTAATGATTGTATTAAGTGTGATGGTAGGGGTTTCGATTGCAATTGGTTTAATTATTTATGGTTTAAAAAATAGCTTGTCTGCGTTTTATACACCTGTCGAGGCCAATACAATTGCGCCGCTGCATAAAAATATTAAAGTGGGAGGCATGGTAAAAGAAGGGTCACTCCAAGAAAGTATGATTGGCGACAGCAAAGATTTGGTGATCAGTTTTATTATTTATGACGATCAAGAAGAAACCTTAGTGTATTACAAAGGTTTGTTACCTGATTTATTTGATGAAAACCAAATGTCGATTGCCAGCGGTAAATTAAACGAAGATCGAGTATTGATTGCTGATCAAATCTTAGCTAAACATGATGAAAACTATGTCCCTAAAGAAATTTTGGATAATTATGGTGAACAGCACGACTCTGATAATTCTCAATTAAATAACCAAAAATATTAACCAGAAATAATAAACCAAAAGAGGTTTTTCCTCTTTTTTAAGGTGTAAACAATGATCTTTGATGTTCCTGAAATTGGCCATATAGCCTCCATGATTGCCTTTGCATTAGCTTCGTTGCTTGCAATAGTGCCTTTATACGGTGTAATAACCGGTAATGCTCGACTGCAACGAAGTGCCGTATCACTTTCGATTGGTTTGTTTACCTTCGTGGTGATTTCTTATATTTGTTTAACCTATGCGTTTGTTGTTGATGACTTTACAGTCACTTATGTGCAAAGCCGTTCAGCATTGGATATGCCGTTTATATTTAAATTAACCGGAGTATGGGGGGGGCATGAAGGCTCGCTTTTACTTTGGATATTAATGCAGTCAGGTTGGATTTTTGCAGTTAGTATTTTTTCTCGTTCCCTTTCCTACGACACATTAGCCGCAACATTATCCACAATGGGTTTTATATGCGCAGGCTTTTTAGCCTTTATGTTATTCACATCCAATCCGTTTGAACGTGAATTATTAACCATAATTGAAAGCACCAAAGAATTAAATCCCGCCTTACAAGATTTCGCGTTTATTATTCACCCACCCATGCTGTATATGGGTTATGTGGGTTTTTCAGTTGCTTTTGGTTTTGCAATGGCCGCACTTATTACAGGTCGTTTAGACACCGCTTGGGCAAGATGGGCACGTCCTTGGACTAACTTAGCTTGGGTGTTTTTAACCGGGGGTATCATGCTGGGTTCATGGTGGGCATATTATGAGCTTGGCTGGGGTGGCTGGTGGTTCTGGGATCCAGTAGAAAACGCATCATTTATGCCTTGGTTAATGGGCACTGCATTAATCCACTCATTAGCGGTGACCGAAAAACGCGGTGCGTTCAGATCGTGGACAGTATTATTAGCATTAGGTGCATTTAGTTATTCGTTAATCGGTACGTTTATTGTTCGATCAGGTTTATTAACTTCGGTGCATGCTTTTGCGTCTGACTCATCACGAGGTTTTTTCATCTTAGGTATTTTGGCCGTTACAATATTCTCAGCTTTAGTATTATTTGCTATTCGTGGTCGTTCAATTAGCTCACAAGTGCGTTTTGAATTTTTCTCACGTGAATCATTTTTATTAATCAACAACTTATTATTAACCGTGATTTCATTCGGTATATTAATTGGAACCGGTGTACCACTGTTAGCGGATCTATTTAGTGATCAAGATTTATCAGTAGGTGCTCCCGTATTTAACTGGATCTTTGGTATTGGTGTGATCTTAATTGTGATGGCCTTATCAGTGGGTCAATTATTACGTTGGAAGAAAAATAAATTTGAAGGAACCAGCGCTATTTTTGTATGGGGTGTGTTATCAGCGATGACCTTCGCTGTGTTATATGCGCTACTTTGTTTGGTTATTGAGCGTGCAACCCCATTAGAGGAAACTGCTATTGAAACATGGTTAGTGCCTTGGGAAGTGGTGTTTGGTTGGTTATTAGTGGCTTTATTGTTGGGCAGTTGCGTCAGAACAATTTTACACAATACTCGAAATGCACAATCAACTTGGCTTGGCATGAAAAAACTACAACCTAGTTTTTGGGGTATGCAGTTTGCGCATGTAGGTGTGGCTATCTCAATCATCGGTGTAGTAATGGTACAAGGCTATGAAACTGAAGATCATTTATTATTAAAAGCAGGTGATATTGAACAGAAACATGGTTATGTGATTCAATTTAATGGTGTGAAACCTTATATTCATAATCTAGTAATGACTTCTGATAACCTTGAATGCCCTCATGAAAACGAGTCTGAGTGTACAAATTATATCGATCAAAGAGGTGAATTTATAATTTCTAAAAACGGAAAGGT
>JALJPK010000106.1 GCA_022968985.1 Pseudomonadales bacterium
ATGGTAATGCCTGGTGATAACATCAAGATGGATGTTGAATTAATTCACCCTATCGCGATGGAAGACAACTTACGTTTTGCTATTCGTGAAGGCGGCCGTACTGTTGGCGCTGGTGTTGTTGCTAAAATCATCAAGTAATGAGCTCTTTAAGTTTAATTTAAACATCCGTGTTTAAATTAAACGCTCTACTGAAAATCTGGCGAAGGGAAACCCTCCTTGATTTTCAGTTCGCAAAACGCACATCCATGTGCTTTGTATGTTAAGACCGCTTTTTAGTGGTCTTTTTTTTGCCTGCTTTTTAAGTTTAATTCCAAGTCATCCCTGACTTGAATTAAAAGCTTTATTACCACTCTGGCGGAAGGAAACCTTCCTTGAGTGATAAGTCGCAAAGCGCACATCCTTGTGCTTTGTATGTTAAGTTTAATTCCAAGTTATCCCTGAATGACAGCCTTGAGCGTTTTATTAATTGCTTTTGATTAATGAAACTTAAAGAGCAACGCTTTGTGCTGATTCTGGCGGAAGGAAACCTTCCTTGAATCTTCAATCGCAAAGTCTCACATTCTTGTACGTATACCATTTATTTTACTATTCGATCAGGCTAAACACTTTATTCAAATCCTATGTTCCACATGAGATTCAAGCTTATTCTGTGTGTCAAAGTTAAGTCTCTATTTTTCCCTGACCCTTTGGAATTAATCACTTTTTTAGAAAATATTATGCCTGCTATTATTAGATTGATATTACGGATGCAGAAATATATTATCTCTACGGAAATGAATTCATGCAAAACCACAAGATTAAGTGAAATTAAATGAAATATGGTTCTTTTATAAAATCACTGTTAATAAGCGTGATCACTGGATATTTCATCCTAATATCTGGGCTTTTAATATCTCGGATTCTAAACGGATATAAGTTCAATTTAAGAGAAGATATAATATCTATTACTTATGTTGCAGCTTTATATTTTACATTTTCATTTATTGGTTGGCTCATTATAGGTATTCCAAGTCATTTTATTTTGTGTAAATGGGTATCACCAAAGTATATGTACTATCTATATATTGTAGGTATCATTTTCTTATTGGTTTTTGCATTTCTGGGTCTTGGTCAAGCGTTAATTATTAGTACTCCAATATTATTTCAAGTAGCATTGTTTAGATTTTTTGTGTTTAAAAAAACAAGTAACCATGGGGCCAATTAATATATAAGTTAAAATGAATTAAATTGGAAGTCCCTGCAAAGACATACATAGTTATTTGCTGCTAAAAATCTGACGAAGGGTAGGATTTTAATAGAAAGGTCGCTTTTTTAGGACTTTTTTCGCATGCATTTAAGCTTACAGCCAATTCACCACAGCCTTAAATCACCAATTTCAAAGATTTTCATTTAAACTGAAAAGCCATTTTAAGAGCCACCTTTTTACCCGCTAGTAAATACAAAAGTAAAGAAAGATTCGATTTACCCACAAAAAATACTGCTGCGATATAAATAAAGACGAAAATACTCCACTACCGAAGAGCTAATCTGTATATTTAAATTAGTAGCGCAGAGAGTTTTTGATAAAAAATATAAGGTCTTCAAAATAAAATTACTGAACATTCATTCAAACTTAACAATTTCAAAGAGAGCACACATGAAGTTAATAATAATTTTATTTATCACGGGAGTCGGGTTAATTTTGGGATTCTACCTTTCTCCATCAACAGTGGCTTACCCTAAATTTCACACAGAAGAACTGATGCAATCAGCACGATTAACCAACTTTATTTCATATTTCTTGCAAGGAGTATTTTTAGGTGCTTTTTCCTATTTCGGGAAATACATTACTAAATCCAAAATTAATCTCTCCTTTTACAGCACCGCCTATATTATTATTTTATATATCGGTGCAATTACTTATAACCGTCATAATTATATTAACTTCAATAACTTTCTGAGATTGGACTTTCTCTTTTTAGTAATTGGCTCATTCTCAACCTTATCCGCCCCCACCACCATAAAGAAATTTAACTTTTTCAAAAAAGCGACGTAGAAAAATTCTTAGCGGGAAATAAAAAAGGTCACGTAAGCGACTTTTAAATCAAATCAAATCAAAAAAACTAAGATTCATAAATCTGAATCTTGTCCTTTTAAGGATTAATCTCTTGTTGTGTACTTAACTGTACCAACCCTGTTTTACCTCCCTGACATCAATTCATACGCTGTAAGTCACTTATTATTGAGCACCCTGCAGCATAATTTATGGAAATATTATTGATTAATTGTCAGCCAATTTTAAATACAATAAACTATTCATTAACCTGCCAATCCGCATTCATAACATTTTTAACTACTTCGATGAGACCCTATATGTTTTCCTTTATTTATCAACCAAAAACCAAAATCAGGAAATTAAATTACAATAAATTGGCATTTATTTTAAGCAGTTGCCTTTTATTAGCCGGTTGTTCATCAAACAAAGACTCATCCAACTCATCGAATACTCAAACTATAAGTGCAACCGATTCATTAACTCAAAGTGATACACAATCAACTACATTAACCGAAACCAATACAGTTACCGACATAAACACTAATAACAACACATCAAGCCTTACCAATACTCAAAATAACACTCATAGTGATACGCAATTAGACACAGTTGATACAACCAATACACTTTCAAATACACAAACTACTACTTTAAGTACTACAGATTCATTAACAAATACTCAAATCCAGTCAGGCACAGTTACAGACACTAGCACTGACACAGATACCGATACATTAACTAATACAGACTCACAAACTGATAGTTTTACCTTTACCCAAACAGACTCTACTACACAAACTCAAACCGATTCTGCCACACAAACCCAAATCGAATTAGAAACAGACCATACTGTTATCATCAATACGGTTTCAAATAAAATACAAGAATACGACAATTACTTTTCATATATTTATACCGCCATCAGTAAAGGCGAACAGACTTTTACCCAAGAAGTTATAGATGATATTACAATCGAAACTCATACTTTTAACTGCCCTGTTTCAGGAACGTTTAGTGAAGTATCTTACTCTAACTCAGTTGTAATGTTTTCAACGGATAATTGTTTTAATGAACTAGGAGAAGTTGAATTTAGCTTAGATGGCGGTTTGGACACTTACATTTACAGCATAACAGCCAATAGCGAACTAGGTGTTTGGAGCCTAGCCATCAATGCAAGTTACGCAGGTCAAATTTATACACTCACCGATGAAAATAATGTGGTGTATACTTTAACAAATGATATGGATTCAAGTAAATATGAATTCAATCAAGGTTATGTTGTTATCACTCAACTTGACCCAGAATTTATTGCGAATAGTCAATGTGCTTACAACTATGAATTTTCTTATTTAATTAATAATACAACACAAGTTAATGAAATAAACGAAGAAATTGATCGATGCATCAACCAACCGTTATTTTCTGAAATACGTTCATGGAGCTCTGATTCAAGTATCTTAGTTTACGACCTGACATTAACCGAAGAGAGTGATGTACAAGCTAATTTATTAACCCAAGATTTGAACACTCGTTTTAATGCCACCTTAAAAAATGATTCCGATTATCAATACTGGAACACATATAACCCCAATTTTGATCAAAATCACACAATCACATTACCTGCTGGTAACTATCAATATTTTATTTCACATATTCATTCAGAACAAAATATTGCACCATTACATGTGCAAATAAACGCAATTAACGCCAGTAATACAGACTCCGCTACGGTTGTTTTTAACTCTGAATTAAACGCACCGATTATTTTATCCCAAATCAGCATAGAGCAAGCAGGTGACTACCTTTTAGAAGTAGACGATACGGCAGAATTTATTTTTCAAGCTAAAACGGATCACAATGTCATTTATGCCAATATTAAAATTAACAATAAAAATGGTATCACTTTAAATGAATTGTATTTTAATCGTTCGGGTGATATGCGTAAACTCACATTAGAAACTGGGAAATATTACTTAAATGTTGAATATATTAAGGAACCCTTTGATTTAATTATGAAGTCACAAAACAATCACTCAGCACGTTTAGTTAAAACAATTAACTCACCCACTGCTATAGAAAACAATACAAATTATTCAGCTTACTTAAATCAATTTTATTCTTTAGAAGATTTAACATTAAAAATTGATAACAGTAATTACCAACAAATCAAAGATCTGGTTAATAATTTAGACTTTGAAAATTTAGATCTTAGAAATTCATTAACTCAAACCACACCCGCTGTATTTAATATTATCGATGATGATGTCTCGTTAATACGCTCAGTTTACGCCTGTGAAGTGTCAGGCACTTTTACCAAGGAGATCGACACTAATTCAGAAAACATAATAATCCGCACCCATTACTTAACAGAATATTGCATTCAAAATACAGGGGCTGTGCAATACATTTATAACTATAAAAAAATGGGTTATCAAATGTATGAAAGTGTGTATTACGACTTTATCCAAATCGATGGCAAACGACTGATTGTTGATTCTTCAACTCCACCAATTGGTTCATACTTAAATAATGAGACTTATATAAATCTACAAGGGCTGGGTAGTTTCTTTACAAGAGGTAATACTCATTCTGCCTTTTATTTTGGTGCAGACAATACGGCTTTATCTTATGACTATCCACAAAGCACAGCACTTAAAGATGATTTATGTCATTACCAAAATTTAAGTAAACACACTTTAAATGGGGATATTTTTAATGTAATAATAAGTGATCAAAATCATTGTGTGAGTAATTTTGATTTTGAAGAGAGCCATAGCTGGGAATACCATCAAGGGGCACTGAGCTACACATTAACAATAAACGAAGACGACACCTTTGTTGATTTTATGTTCTTAACCACTACTCAAGATTACAGTTTATACTCTCGTATTATTGATTCCACTGGAAACATTGTATATCAATCAGGCACTAATCGAATAATGTATGACAGCTTAAGACTCAACACAGGCACCTACACTATTTTATTACAAAACAACTACCGTGAACCTCAGTCAATTAATACAGATGTGTATTTGCAATTGGCCGCGTTAAATAGCACTTTAGTATTTGATCAAGAATTGAATTACCCCGATGTATTACAAGGTAATATCAGCGGTATTCTACAATAGACACAAACGGGAATCCTTTATGACCTAAACGTTACCGCTCAAGGTAACTTCTCCTTTGAAAACAATATTAATGCACAAATACGTATTGAAATAAAAGATGCGAGTAATATGCCTGTCACTACACAATATTTATCATTACCAGGCGAAGGTTTTAATTATTATTTTGCAAAAGGCAATTATACTTTTAAAGTGATTACAAATGGCAAAAGTGAAGAAGGTAAAAACTTTGATATTAATATAAATGGTCAAATACAAAATATGGCAACAACAGCCCTACAACTAACAAATTAGAAGATTGTTTTTATTTAACACCCTCTATTTTGGGTTTTATTTATTACAGGGAAAACGCAGAGCTATATATTACTCTGCGTTTTTACATACTGTTATCTTACTGATTTTGATTTCCATATCTTTATGAGAGTCTATTTTAATTTTTTATTTTTTAAAAAATCGCACAATTAAATGTACTAAACGCTAAAAACCTAACCCTACGTAATTTTTAAACTCATATAAAAAAGGCCGCAAAAAGCGACCTATTAATTACTATAAACTAAATAAAACTAAGGCTCAAATACTTGAACCTTGCCCTTTTCAGAGCTCATCTCTTGTTTTGTACTTGGCGACCAATCTTCTTTTATCTCAGCTGACTCATCCACCTCTGCATTATCATCTTGAGGCAACCAACTAGTCACTTTAATATTTGAAAGCGGACTCAAAGCATGATTCTGCTGTATCTCAACGGCAATATTATTGGTTTTTAAGGATTTAAAATCAAACAACTGCCCATCTGCCAATTGACTTGGCGCTACGTTTTGAATCGACTTAAAGATCACATCACTACGCCCTGGGTATTGTTTGTCCCAATCTTTTATCATCGCTTTAATATTTTGGCGCTGTAGACTTTCTTGAGATCCACATAAATTACATGGAATAATTGGAAACCCCTGTGCTTCTGAGTATTTTTTAATATCTTTTTCTTTGCAATACGCTAATGGACGGATCAAAATATTCTGCCCGTTGTCTGAACGTAACTTCGGTGGCATCGCTTTTAATTTGCCGCCATTAAACAAATTTAAAAACAAGGTTTCAATGATGTCGTCACGATGATGCCCCAACGCAATTTTGGTGATACCTATTTTATTTGCAAACGCATATAACGTTGAGCGGCGTAATCTTGAACAGATACCACAGGTTGTTTTACCCTCTTGTACGGTATCCATTACCACTGAATAAGTGTCACGTTCAATGATATGAAAAGGCTGGTCGATGCTTTTTAAGTACTCAGGTAGAATATGCTCAGGAAAACCAGGTTGTTTTTGATCCAGGTTTACTGCAATCAACTCAAAATTTACTGGAGCTGAACGCTGTAAATCCTTTAAAATAGCCAACATGGTATAAGAATCTTTACCGCCAGATAGGCAGACCATGATTTTATCGCCCTCTTCAATCATATTATAATCGGCGATGGCTCGACCCGTTTCACGGCGCAAACGCTTACGTAATTTATTAAAATTGATTTGTTCTTTTTTTGATTGAGCCTGAGTCATGATAATGCCAATAATTAAATACAATAGAATACGGGCGCTTTTTAGCATAACCACCATTTAATGTAAATTTGCTTTTGTAATTTGAGAATTTTAATGACTAGTTTTAAACCACTATTAAACCTTACAAACACCCGTTTATCCGTTATTTTCATTGTATTTTTAGGATCGTTAATACTTAATAGTTGCTCATCCCTACAACCCAAAAACAATGATTATCGTATCAATAAAATCACCGATATTAACAATGAGATTTTTTGGAAGATGAATGGGCGGATGTCGCTTCGTTTTGCTGATGGGTCATCTGAAAAAATAAATATGTTATGGACTCAATCCGGTAAACGCCTAACCTTAGAATTTTCAGGCACCTTTGGGCTAGGCTCTCATGTCATCAAAGTAAAGTCTGATGGCAGTGCAACTATTACTTCTTCGAAGTTAAATGAATCAGCGGACTCTTTAACGGCTTTATGGGATCAATTTAGTCCAATTCCATTACCTATTGAGGCATTTTCATATTGGATCAAAGGATTAACTCATCCTTTTATCATGCCATTAAATTCAAAAGAAACTAACGATCCTAAATCCAAACAGTTCACTCAGTTAGATTGGCAAATTAAAATGAGTCGTTATGAATTACGTAAAACCTATCAAATGCCCAATAAAATAAAATTTTCAAACGGCATTGAATCCGCTTCTGTATTTATCGATAACTGGATATTTTATTAATGAGCACTCAAAATAAACTCACATTAAGCGCACCAGCAAAATTAAATTTGTTTTTACACATCAATTCTCAGCGCAAAGATGGTTATCACAACCTACAAACACTATTTCAATTAATTGATTTGGCGGATATTTTACATTTTGAACCTCAATCCACCCTGTCATTATCCATACTTGATACAAAAAACAACAATCTTTCAAATAAAGATAATTTAATTCTGCAAGCAGCTGAAGCGTTAAATAATTATGCCAATACAAATTACGGCGCGCATATCACCTTAGAAAAAAACCTACCGATTGGTGGAGGTGTAGGTGGTGGCAGCTCTGATGCCGCAACCACCCTACTTGGCCTCAATCGCTTATGGTCCCTAGGCTTAAGCATTAACGAGTTAGCAACAATCGGACAAAAACTAGGAGCGGATGTGCCTGTTTTTGTACACGGTAACAGCGCTTTTGCTGAAGGTATTGGCGAAAAACTAACCCCTGTTGAGCTAGATCAAAAGCATTATTTGATCGTAAAACCCGACGCACATGTCAGTACTCAAAAAATATTTACCTCTAAGCAATTGACAAGAGACACGCCTTACTTCAAAATTCGCCCCCCATTTGAAATGGACTGTTTGCAAGATTTTCACAATGATTGCGAACCGCTGGTAAAAAAGCTCTATCCAAACGTCGCACAAGTGTTTAGAATGCTCGCGAAATTTGGATCGACCCGTTTAACGGGAACTGGTGCTTGTGTTTTTGTCATTTTTGACGAAGCCATACAAGCACAACACGCTTTGAATCAGTTACCCAAAAGTGTAAACGCTTGGGTTGCCAAAGGGCTTAATGTGTCGTTAACGCATATTGAGTTATCCAAATGATTAGCTAAAAGCATAATGGGATGTAGCCAAGTGGTAAGGCATCTGGTTTTGATCCAGTGTACCGCAGGTTCGAATCCTGCCATCCCAGCCATTTTGCTCTCGTAATAAATTTATTTGAAAAAAGGTTTACCTCTATGATGGTTTTCT
This sequence comes from Pseudomonadales bacterium, assembly GCA_022968985.1. Lineage (GTDB taxonomy): Bacteria > Pseudomonadota > Gammaproteobacteria > Pseudomonadales > Natronospirillaceae > Marinicellulosiphila. The sequence continues at coordinate 8,444 of JALJPK010000106.1, forward strand.
CGGGCAGTGCCAACCCTAAATTGGCTGAAAAAGTTGTACAGCGCCTAGGTTTACCTTTAGGTGATGCCACAATCAATAAATTCAGTGATGGTGAGATTGCTATTGAATTAAATGAAAATGTTCGTGGTGCGGATGTATTTGTTATTCAACCAACTTGTGCTCCAACTAACGACAACTTAATGGAACTATTATTGTTCTGTGATGCATTACGTCGTGCTTCTGCTGGTCGTATTACAGCTGTTGTACCTTATTACGGTTATGCTCGCCAAGATCGTCGCCCACGCTCAGCTCGTGTGCCTATCTCCGCTAAAGTAGTTGCCGATCAAATGACCGTTGTTGGTTTTGATCGTATATTAACCATTGATTTACACGCCGACCAGATTCAAGGTTTCTTTTCGATTCCTGTTGATAACATTTACGGCTCTCCCATTTTATTAGAAGACATCAAAAGTCAGAACTACGAAAATTTAATCGTTGTTTCCCCTGACGTTGGTGGTGTTGTTCGCGCTCGTGCAATCGCTAAGCAATTAAACGATTCAGACTTAGCCATTATTGATAAACGTCGCGCAAAAGCAAACCAATCTGAAGTAATGCACATTATCGGTGATGTTAAAGGCAAAACCTGCATCATTGTTGATGACATGGTTGATACAGCTGGCACACTTTGCCACGCTGCTGAAGCTTTGATCAAGTTTGGTGCTAAAAAAGTAGTGGCTTATGCGACTCACCCAGTATTATCAGGCCCTGCAATTGAACGTATTTCAAAAGCAGAACTTGAGCTTGTTGTAACTGATACTATTGCACTTTCTGATGAAGCTGCCGCTTGTCCTAACATTCGCCAATTATCTATTAGTGATGTGTTAGCCGAATCAATGCGCAGAGTAAACAACGAAGAATCAATCAGCGCATTATTCTTCTAAGTCAAACAAAATTTATAATCCGCAACTTGTAAAAGTATGCGGATTTTTTGCATTCTGGTCAGTATTAAAAACCTGATCAATTTAACGCTTAGCTTATTATCATTTAGATAAAAGCGGGCACTAACGATAAGTTTGGTCGCAAAACTTATCAACATTATTGGAGTTACAAAATGTCTAATTTATCATTACAAGTTACTAAACGTGAAGGACAGGGCAAAGGTGCGAGCCGCCGCCTGCGTCACGCTGGTCAAACAGCTGGTATCATCTACGGTGGCGATACTGCACCACAAAACATCGCTATGTTACAAAAAGATATTAACAAGGTTCTATTAAACGAAGCTTTTTATTGTTCTGTAATATCAATTGATGTAGATGGAACTGCTGAGCAAGTAATCTTAGTTGATTTACAACGTCATCCAGCAAAAGATTTAATCATGCATGCTGATTTCTTACGTGTTACACCTACAACTGTAATTACTAAGAAAGTACCTTTACACCTAACTAACGAAGTTAATTGTGTTGGTGTTAAAGTGGACGGTGGTCAAATCACTCGTGTTTCTTCTGAAATTCTAATTACTTGTGAGTCTCAATACTTACCAACTTTCTTAGAATTTGATATGTTAGAAATCACAGCGGGTACTGTTTTACATATCTCTGATATTAAAATGCCTACTGGCGTACAAAGCAAAGCCCTTTTATTAGGTGAAGAGCATAACGGCGCAATCATCAGTGTTTCAATATCTCGTGGTGTATCTGAAGAAGATGCTCCTGCTGCTGAAGCTGAAGCTGCTGCTGAGTAATTTCTAAATTAAGAAATATAATAAAGGGTCGTAAGACCCTTTTTTTATGGGAGTAATAAAACCATGCCTATGATAAAAATGATAGTTGGCCTAGGTAATCCAGGCACTCAATACGCACACACACGCCACAATGCAGGGTTTGATTTTGTTGATGAACTAGCAAAAAACCGCGGCGGATCATTTAGCTTAGATACCAAATATTCAGCCTTTATATGCAAAGTTCAAATTGGTATTTGCCCAGTATGGTTACTCAAACCTCAAACATTCATGAACTTATCAGGTAAATCAGTTTCGGCATTAGCCAACTTTTATAAAATTGAACCTGAAGAAATATTAGTCGCACACGATGAATTAGATTTAGACCCAGGTGTAGCCAAAATTAAATTCTCCGGTGGTCATGGTGGACACAACGGTCTTCGTGACATAATAAAATGTATGGGGAATAACAAAGACTTCCATAGACTACGACTGGGTGTGGGACATCCAGGGGATTCAAAAGAAGTAGCCAATTACGTGCTAAAAAAAGCACCAGCCGCAGAATTTGAACAAACACAAGATGCCATATACCGAGCACTTAAATTAGATGAACAAATTGCACGTGGCCAATGGCAAGCAGCCATGAATACATTACACAGCAAATAAATCAGCCGAATAGAGCTCACACACATTTAGTTGTAATCAAAACAACTGTGAGCTTAAACCCTCATCAAAACCAATTAAATGCGGACGTTTACAGTGAATAAAATCAGTCTTTTTTTAACAATTGTATTTACTTTATTTATACTGTCTTGCAACAAAGAAGATAAAATCAAAAAAGAGACTGAAGATTACACAGTGTATCAAGCCAACATGCGTTTGCCATTAGGTGCAGGAACAAATAGCGTTGTATTTTTTACGTTTCAAAATAATACCGAGCAATCAGTAAAAGTAATTTCTGCAACCAGCTCATTAGATGCCAAAGTTGAAATACACAATGTATTAATGAAGGATAATATGATGTTTATGCAACAGGCAGAATTTGTTGAAGTAAAAGCCAAATCAAATATAATATTTAAATCAGGCTCTTATCATTTAATGGTTATGGGGATAAAAGATAAGTTAAAAGCAAAGGATCTTGTGACGTTTACTTTGGAATTGGACAATAAAGAAAAAATCACATTTAAAGCAAGCGTAGAAGGTTTAAACAAGATACATTCTAAGCATTAATTTATAGCAAAAAAAAGAGAAGAGACTTTTTAGTACCCTTACCTAATTATTACTTAAAAACACAATGAAATTATAGCCCCCCACCCAAACCACGTGCAATTGCATCTAATTCCTCTTTAGATTCCAAAATAGTTTCAAACACTTCATCCACAGCCTCTTCAGTCACATGTAATAATTCATAAATAGCAGGATCAATGGGTAAAATTGGCCCATTAATCACACCAAACTGGCGTAACTTTTGTTTTGTTAAATAAACCATATAAGCATAATCACTATGTAGACCACGATACTCAGGCATATTTTGATGCCTCAAAGCCATACATACTTCATCAGGCATATGCCATGCTTGCATTAAAGCGTGTGCCATTTGCTCTCGAGTAACATTCATAAGGTGATTTTCAACAATATAAGACTCTAAATGCGCATTACAATCTATTAAACGACAACTATTAATAAATTGTGGTTTAAAAGAATGAGCCAAAATTAAATAACCAAAATTATGTAATAATCCACTTAAATAAGACAAACCAAAACTAGGTCTAAATTCTCGAGGGATAATACTAGCCAAACTGCCCATACTTGTTGCGCAATAAACCGATTGAACCCAATAAGGTGTTACCGCTTCAGGGCCGTCTTTTGGTAAGTCTAAGGTCTTACCTAATGACAATCCTAATGACAAATTCATTACTAACTCAAAACCTAGAACACGCACGATAGCATCCTGAACTGACTTAACAGAGCCTGGAGCCGCATAATAAGAACTACCCGCCCAACTCACCACCTGAGCTGCTAAACTTGGATCCGTTTCTACTATTTTACATAATTTATTCACATCCGCATTAGGGTCCATACGCAAATTAATAATGGCTTGTGCGGTTTCAGGTAATGGTGGTATTTCTAATGTTTCTTCAATTCGTTGTTTAATACGTTTACTTGTAAACAAATCAACTGCGTTATTAATGGCTAAATGATCAGATTCTAATATCGATAAATCAGAACCTGGTAGACAAAATTTAATATCAGCACAGGTATCAATAATTTGAGATTTATCGTTACAAACCAGTTTTGCTTTATCTTTAAGTAATACAACCTGGTCTCGAGAACCATTATAAATATACAAATCATCCACTTCTAATAATCGATGATCGATATAGGTTTGCATATCTAAGTAATTATCTAACGCAGGAAATTCACCAATTTGATACTTACCTTTAATTTTTTCAATTTTCTCATTACCCAGAGGGACTAACTCTCGATTTAATAATTGGCATAATGTGGATAACTCAAAGATTGAATTTGATGCAAAAAATACCTGCACCGCTCCTTGTTTATCTTCTACCCCTTGTTTATCTTCTAATAGTACAACCTCAGCTTTCACTAACTGCTGTGTATTATTCATTTGACCACCTAAGGGCACTTCATGTTGTGTGACAAAAGTATTAATCGAAGCAGGTGTTTCATATTCATTATTCATATAAGCCAAACCCATTGAAGTATTACCTTTTAATTAGTCATAAAAGAAAGTGTAGACAGCAAAAATAATTACGTTGGTCAATCAGCTGTTTGAATACAATTCCTTACACTTTCTCCACTACTTACACACATCTCTACTAAATAGTCAGGCTATAAATAATCAGACAATAAAAAACCTACATCCAAAGCACTTTAATTATCCATTTCTCTAAAAAAGTAACTATAGAATCTAAATCCCCAACATTAGTTACATGTCATTTTTAATTCAAAATAATTCATTCAATAAAAGTTTTCACTAATTTATTAATATTTTAATTACTGTACGTTTTTATTAATTCACAAAAACTCACACACCAATCAAACACCAATCAAACAGAATTAAAACCAAACCGTGAGTTAACTAAATATAAGTAACAACAACTCCAATTTTTAATTAATAAAGTACATAAAAAGTTTTCCATCGTTATTTATTTTTAACACACCAATCTACTCATTTACATTCAACCCAGCATTAAAAACATTTTAACAACATTCAATAAACACCTTATAACAAACCAGATAAAAAACCAGATAAAAAACAGAGAAAGTTTAATAGCTTAATAAAAAAATCAATCCTACAACATTAAGAAATAAACACAAATACAAGCGTTATTCATCCAACCAACATTATTAATTATAGATTATAAGAGACATCTACAAATTAATTATCGCTTTATATATTTTAATTGGTTACATTGTCGTATCAATTAAAAACAATTGATCAGGAATAAAATACACAGGAGTAGTACATGGATTTTTTTACAGCATTTGATTTGAAAACGGTATTCATAATTTTGCACTTAATTGGATTAACATTTGGAGCAGGCGGGGCTTGGATATCGGATCTACTGATATTAAAATTTTTACAATTAGAAGTAATAACTGAAGACAAAATGAAAATGATCCAATTTATGACAAAATTGGTAATATTTGGATTAGTTTTATTGTGGATAACAGGATTGGGTTTCTTGGGGATGTATTATTTTGAGGCTGCTGAAAAACTAGCTAACCCTAAAATTTGGGCGAAAGTCACCATCGTAATAATCTTAACGTTTAACGGAGTGTGGTTACATAAATTTGTGATGCCGTTATTACAACAAAATATTGGTAAAAAGTTATTCGATGAAATATCTAAAAACACAAAACGATTAATGATTACAGCAGGAACAATTTCATTAGTATCGTGGATTTTCCCAATTATTTTAGGCTCATCAACAGCGTTAAATTTCATACTACCAATGTATGAAATATTAGCTTATTATTTTGTAGCATTAGTATTAACGTTTGTAGTATTAACTTTTATTATGAACAAATTAACTAAAATGGAACTAACTCAACCTGCTTAACTCTTTTATGCAGTGTGCGAAAAACACACTGCGTATTTTAATTCAAATTAACCTATATTATTTTAATTGGTTATAAGCCACTTTACTTTCCACCTTGTTTTATCAATATCACTGTCATGCCTACCTTTCATCTACTTTCTAAAAAACATCATTCAATAGTTAAATTCTAAAAATCTAAAAATCTATGTCACATTCATTAAGATGCCACACCGAATGGAAAGTCGAATGAAAAGTCGAATAAACTCACAAAGAAACCATGTTAATATGACGCATTATTAGCTAATTGTTTTAAGCGCTGCTCATCCACAGTCAAAACACTTGGCTAACTCATCATTTTTACATTTAGGTCACATTATTATGAAACAAATATTTGCAGCGGCTAATATTGTTGAAGCGTATATGATTCAAAGTATGCTTTTACAAAGCAATATTCACTCACACCTACAGGGTGATCATTTACAAAATGCGGTGACACAAACACAAGAGAATGCAGTTAAAGTGATTGTAGAAGACGAGGATTACTTAAAAGCGATAAGTATTATACGTGAATGGGAAGATAAACAACCTAAATCAAAAAAAACAAAAGCAAAGAAAAAACTCTACAGCATTTCTCAAATATTTATTGGTATAACAATTGGTGTTGCCATAACAAGTTATATAAACCTGACACCCTTAACTGTAGAAGGCATCGATTATAACAATGACTCAATTAATGATGTGGTGTATCTATATAATGGCACACGCCCCAAAAGCACCACTGTTGATCGAAACTTAGATGGTGTCATCGATTTAAAACTTCACTATTCGTATAAAGGCCTAATAAAATCAACTGAAGCCGATGATGATTTTAATGGCAGTTTTGAAACGATAATTTCATATAAAAATGGCAATATTCAACTTAAACGATCTGACACAAGCGGTGATGGTTTTTATAATTATCAAATTTCATATAACAATGGTGTGAAAAACAAAACAACTTTTATTGACTCAAGCACACAGTTACCTATTAAAATTCAATACTATAACGATTTTAATCTCATAAAATCTGAATTAATTTCAAGTAATAATACTAACAATATCATTACTGTTTATGATAAAAATGAAGAGCAACATCAATAAACAGTTAATTAAACCTATAATATTACTTAAATAAGCAAATAAAATAAGAATTTGGAAAGGACTCCATCAATACATAGAACTTTAGAGTCATACCCTTACCTTGTCCATTTCATCAATAATTGATTGGCTATGTTTAAAAATTATGTTGCTGCACCTGTAATAGTTTGAATTCAAACAATTTTTCTCGTTGTGTTAAAAAGTCATCTGAAAAGCTTTGATATTTATGCCAAGCTAACATTCGA
>JALJPK010000107.1:0-9863 GCA_022968985.1 Pseudomonadales bacterium
GTTTATAAGTGTCGATTTACCTGAGCCTGACACCCCTGTAATACTTGTGAATAATCCCACTGGAATATCTAGATTAACATTTTGTAAATTGTTACCTGTTGCGCCGTGTACACTTAATACGCGTTCTGGATCATAAGGGGTAATCATTTCAGGAACTTTGATGCAGCGTTTGCCTGATAAATACTGGCCAGTAATAGACTTTGGATTATTGATGACTTGTTTGGGTGTGCCACTTGCGATTACGTTGCCGCCATGAACCCCCGCGCCTGGTCCAATGTCTAATACAAAATCGGCTTGGCGAATGGCGTCTTCGTCGTGTTCAACCACAATTACTGTGTTGCCTAAATCACGAAGATGAAACAAAGTTTGTAATAAACGTTCGTTGTCACGTTGATGTAAACCAATTGAAGGTTCATCTAAAATATACATGACACCTACTAGGCCAGCGCCAATTTGGCTGGCTAAACGTATACGCTGAGTTTCACCTCCCGATAATGTGTCGGCGGAGCGATCAAGAGATAAATACTCTAAACCGACATTGACTAAAAAGGTTAAACGTTGGCGAATTTCTTTGAGGATTTTGTCGGCAATTTGTCCGCGTGCGCCTTCTAGTTTTAAGTTGTCGAAATATTCACAGGCTTCACCAATCGGTAAATTGGTGGTTTCGGATATTGTTTTGTCGCCTATAAATACATTACGTGCGCTTTCTTTTAAGCGGCTACCGTTGCAATCAGGACAGCCTTGTTCGGCTAATAGTTTACTTAAACCATCACGTACAGATTGTGAATCGGTTTCACGATAACGGCGTTCTAAATTGGGTACGATGCCTTCAAAAGGGTGGCTGCGGTTGTATACATCACCACGGCTGTTGATGTATTGAAATTTAATTTCTTCTTCGCCTGATCCGTATAACAATGCGTTGTAGAATTTTTTGCTGTGTTTGTTAAGTGGTTTATCTACGTCGGCTTTGTAATGCTCGGCTAGGCCTTCAATTTGTGAGAAATAATAAGCGTTTCTTCGATCCCAGCCTTCAACCGCACCTTGTGCCATGCTTAATGAATCGTCTTTGATGATGCGTTTTAAATCAAAAAATTGTTTTACACCTAAGCCGTCACATGTTGGGCAGGCACCGGCTGGGTTGTTAAATGAGAACATTCTTGGTTCTAATTCGGCAATGGCATAACCACAAATAGGGCATGAAAATTTACTTGAAAATAACTGTTCTTCTACGCCGTTTTCTTCCATCGCGACCACTAACGCAATACCCTCTGAAAGCTCTAAACAGGTTTCAAATGACTCGGATAAACGTTGTTTGATGTCGTCACGAATTTTAAAACGATCCACTACTACTTCGATGCTGTGTTTTTTGCGTTTGTCTAAAGTAGGTAAGTCGTCGATGTCACATACAATACCGTCTACACGAACACGCACAAAACCGTCGCGTTGTAAGTTGGCAAAAATGTGTACATGCTCGCCTTTACGTTCACGAATTAACGGCGCAAGCATCATCATTTTACTGCCTGCAGGCAAAGCTAAAACTTGATCGACCATTTGAGAAATGGATTGTGCTGATAAATGTTCACCATGAGTAGGGCAACGAGGTTCACCAGTACGTGCATATAATAGACGAAGATAGTCATAAATTTCGGTGGTGGTGCCCACTGTTGAGCGTGGGTTATGGCTGGTTGTTTTTTGTTCGATTGAAATAGCAGGTGAGAGGCCCTCAATATGATCGACGTCGGGTTTTTCCATCATCGACAAAAATTGACGAGCGTAAGTTGAAAGCGATTCAACATAACGACGTTGACCTTCGGCGTATAACGTATCAAAGGCTAAAGACGATTTACCCGAACCTGAAAGACCGGTGATCACAGTTAATTTGTCACGCGGGATCTCAACGTTGATATTTTTAAGGTTATGGGTACGTGCACCTTGCACGATAATATTTTTTACGCCACTCATAAATGTCATCTCACTGAATTTGGTTTTTAAGTTGCTAACTGTTTAAGTGTTAAGTGTTAAGAGGTTAGCAATCTTGAAATAGGTTAAATTATGCTCGGCACTATACTGGATTTTTATACAGTGGTCTAGAGTGGAAGGTTGGTGGTGAGTGGTTGTGAGTGAACTGATTTCTCAATTGTTGGATGGGATAAAAAGCAATTAAGTTGAATATATTAAAGATATGTTTCTTAGGTAGCGGTAAAAATATAGAATCGGATAAATATAACACTATAAAATTTTAACTTATAAATTATGCTGAAACACTTAGAAAAAATAGTCGATTCACTTAAAGAAATATTAAGTAAGGATGCTGTCTTAGATGCTGCTGGTGGGCCTGTAGCTATGGTTGAGCAAAAATCAGAGCCTGAAATTACATTTGATGATATGAAAGTTAATCTGTTGAAGCGTACTTATTGCTTTGATTATTACAAAGCGAAGTTAATGCATAGTGATCCTAGGCTTCTGCATTGGATTGGCTCGATAAACCATTGCGGTTATCAAAGAGAGAAAAGCCTTAAGTATCTAATTAATAATTACAAACCAGGAGATGAAAATCGAATTTTATTAAGGCTTGAAGATTGGGTGCCACAAATTTCTAATATTGCAAAATCTTGGGTGCTTGCCAATTTTAATAATCTGTCTTTAATGGAGATTGGTGATCAGCACAGATTGATATTGTATCTTATTAGGAAGGATAGATTGGCAGGCAGTACAGTGTTGAGCTTTGTTGAAGGTGTATTAATGAATAGGGCGTTAGAGGCAAATGATGAAGACTTTTACCTTCTAAATACGATGCTGCGTCGTCGAATATACGATTTAAGTATTGTCCGTAGTGATAGGTTAAGAAAGCGAGTTTTATTTGATCGTGACCCATTTAATCGATTATTACTTATTAGAGATGGATTCGAAAGATTAACAAGTAATGAAATAGATTGTCTTAAAAATGATAAATCGGTATTAGTTAAAAAACGTTTTTTGAGTATGCAAATTTCGTCTAATCAAAAACCTTGTAAAGATGACTTGATTGTTTTCTCGTTGGATAAAAATATATTTGTCAGAGAGTTCGCACGGTTTTATTTGAATGAATTTTATAGTTTAGATGCTTACTCATTGTATGAGATGCAAACTGATTCGAAATATTTTTATATCGCAGATTATGCGAAGAAAGAAGATATAGCTGTTTTGCTTGAAGGGGTTAATGATAGTGACCGATATGTGAAGTATTTATGTCTAAAGGCTGTTTGTAAAATAGATTATTCTCAGCTTAAAACTTTAAATATATTAGATCTTTTAAATTCAAATAAAAAAATTAGAAAGTTGGTTTGTAATTACTTACCTAAGATATTTTCATTAATTGAACTTGCTGAATACAAAGAGGTGATAATTAAGGCTTCTAATGGTCATGAAATTTATCTATTTATGCTTTTTGAGGTCTCAATTTGGACGTTTATCAATGAATCATTGAGTTATATTGTCGAAAATCCCGATACTAATCTGATTAAATTCATTCTAAATTTGTATTATCAAAAGCCTTATATTTATGAAAAACTATGTCCTGATTTAAAAAAAGTGATAATTAATAATGCGCTAGTGTTAGAAACGAATCCAAACTATCAGCTACAAGAGTTTATCAAACATTTGATGTTTACAATTAAATCGGCTTAATTATTATTTGAAAGTTAATGTTTAAGACGTTTTTATTGTTTGTGTATTACTTAAGTATTTTGGCTTAAAGTGTATGGGTATGAATACTTTAAATAGTGAGGTGACTCATTAATAATTAGTATCACTTAATTATCTGATTAGGATGTTAAAAAGTGCCTTTTAAACCAAGTCCTAACTTTACATGTTCAAGTGTGAAGGTCATAGAACCAGCATATATAGCCTGGATGTTGGGTGTTAAGTGGTAACCAAAATCAGTAACAAAAGATATGTTTGACCACTGCAAATCAAAACCTTCATATTTATTAATCACAATAGCTACTGAGGCTACTTCTTTAGGTTTGTCTGCCTGTATAGCACTCATGCCAATACCAATTTCGAAGTTTTTATTTTTGCCTGCTATTGTGCTTTTAATATCATCTTTTAAGTTGGCAGTACTAATTAAATTGTAATAAGCAAATACGTCGTATTCATCGTCTGGGTAATTTTTATATTTTATTGTTTCTCTTACTCCGATGCCATATACAAACAGGTTCGTATCTATTGTTTGATTATACGTATTTGTTTGAGTATCGATGGCTGTAGGGATAGGTTTATTTTCATAAGAAACCATAAAAAACACATTGTGTTTAATAAGTACTTTGGCTTTTATATCCCAGCTAAATCCCATGTCTTCGTCGTTGTTTTTTGTACCCAAAACACTGGCGATTTCAATTGAAGTGTAATTATCATCAAGATTATATTTAATGTCTTCAGCGCTGCTGACAATACAAACAACACTTAATAAAATTGTAAATAAAATTTTTATATTAAACTCCTTTTTTATTTAACAAGTGATAACACCGAGCCATCTTCGAACTCAGTAGTACTTTCTGCACCACAGGTTAACGGCTTAATACTTGTCACAACATTGCCACTGGTTTTGGCGATACTGTAATCCAATTTTAATGTATTTTGAGGGGCGTGTACGTAATGAGGGTTTTTAATTAGAGTTAAAGCTGTAAAATGTTGTATTAAATTAAAGCAATTTACATGTTGTAAATTGCTTTAAATAATTATTATTAAAGTTTACCTTTAACACCAATTCCGAACTTAGGGTCATCAAAGCTAAAGCTCATCTCTACAACCATTTTTGCTTGGAAGTTAGGGTTGATGTCGTAACCCATGTCAACTGTATAAGCAAAATCAGATAATTCCATTTCGAAATCTTTGTATTTATTCATGAAAAGAGTTAATGCCATAACCAATTCTGGTTTTGCTCCAGGTTTTATACTGTAACCTGCACCAATTTCATATGCTGAACTATTGCCTTTGATTGTTTCAGTGCTATCGCTTATCGAGCCAAATGTATTCATTAAATTAAAATAAGCAAATACATCAACTTCATCAGCTTCCATAAGAAAAGCTTGTCTTACACCTAAACCATAAGAGAGTGCCTGTCCTTTAATTGTTATATCAAAATCTTTTGAAGATATTTTAGTTCTTTCATATGAACCAATTGCATAAATATTAGGGGTGATTAAATATTGAGCTTTTATTTCAGAACCTAATTCTAATTCAGTAATGCCTTCGTATGATCGAAAAGACCCAATTATTTCGATTGATGTGTATTCATTGTCAAGTAAAAATTGACTACTGCTATCTTCTTCTATTTCTGCAAAACTTGTAATTGAAATTCCACTTAAAAGTATTGCTGATAAAATTTTCATTTTTATTCCTAAAATATTCAAGAAAAATCATTGATTCCTGAGGTTCTATTTTATATAGAGGATTGGTCAATGTAAATCAATTTACACTGTTTTGATGGGGGTTTGTTACTTCTTTGTAATCTGTTTTTTAAGATTGGAGTAAATTGGTGTTTTTAGAGGTTATGCTTTGAGTACCTTTTGCGATAATATTTTTACGCCACTCATAAATGTCATCTCACTGAAATTGGTTTTTAAGTTGCTAACTGTTTAAGTGTTAAGTGTTAGCAATCTTGAAAATAGGTTGAATTATACTCGGCACTGTACTGGGTTTTTACACAGTGGTCTAGAGTGAGGGTTACTCATTAGCTACTATCGATCAGTGTAAAAAAAGAAGTAAAAGGCATTTTTTAAAGAAAGGTAGTGATTTGTAAGGGTGTCTAGTTTATTTATTTTTTGATTTTATTTCTTATTAAGATTAATAAAAGGCCTGCTAATATTGACAAAATTAGGTTGGTCGACCACCAAATAACGCCACTTCTTACGGATTGATAGAAATGATTCGAAATCTCAATATGTCGAATGGTTTTATGATATGAGACGAGGTCGCTTTGAGTTGGAATGTATAGGCTAATTTTACCATTTTTATCCATCACTTCTAAATTAATAGCTGTTTTTATATACTGTAATGAGGCCAATTGTTTCGTTAGTTCGGATTTCTTCTCGATAGTATATTTGTTGTTAAGAATGATGTTCATAGCTCTTTCAGAATGATCTGTATTTTGAATTATTTGCGCCATGCTTAACTGAGTATTGGAAATAATATGCAGTCCAAAAATAGAGGTACTTAAATATACTGTTGTTAAAGCGATGCTTGACGCGATTAATAAATTTGCTTTTAGATTACTGGTTGAATATTTTTTAATGTAGATGCTGAATATAACAAATAGAAAAGCGCCTAATTGTAATGGAATGGACTTCAAAATATTTAAGGTCCATTCATGTTTAGATTGCTCTGTAGTAATGATTAGGTAATCCAACTCTTCGGTAAAAGAATCATAAAAAAACGTTGCAATAAAATGCGTTATAAATAATAAGAGAATTATGTATTTTATGATCTCTCTATTTTTAAGATTAATGTTGTTCATTATTTCACTACCGACAGCACCGAACCATCTTCAAACTCAGTAGTAATTTCATCACCAGACTTTAACTGCTTAATACTTGTTACAACATTACCCTTGGTTTTGGCGATACTGTAACCACGTTTTAATGTATTTAATGGTGATAATGCATGTAATGTGAGCATTTGATCGTGATGTTGCTTTTGTTTTGCAATAAATTTTGATTTTATATTAATGTGTAAAAGTTGGCTCAAGTTTAAAAGCTGTTGCTGTTGTGCTTTTATCACCGTTTCTGGGTTGTTTAATGTTAGTCGGTGTTGTAATTCGGTTAATTGTGTTTGTTTGGTTTGATGTTTGGTTTCTAGTTGTTGTTCGATTTGTGTCATAACATCATCAATTTTCAAACGTGCGTTTGTGATGATCGATTCTGGTTTTTTAAGGGCGCGGTTTGAGCTGGATAATTGCCATTTGTGTTGTTGAATTTTTTGTTTGATATTTTGTAATAATAGGCGTTCTTGTTGTTGCAGGTTTTGGATGATGTCTTCTTGGTTTTGGGTGAGTAACTCCGCTCCAGCAGTGGGAGTGGCTGCGCGTACGTCGGCTACAAAATCGGCAATTGTAAAATCCACTTCGTGGCCCACAGCGCTGATCACTGGAATGTCGCAACTTGCAATTTGGCGAGCGAGCATTTCATCGTTAAAACAGAATAAATCTTCTAATGAGCCACCACCACGGGTTAATAATATGCAGTCTAAATCCATGTTTTGTGAGGCTTGGGTCATGGCGATGTTTAAACTTAAAGGCGCTTGTTGGCCTTGTACTAATGACGGATATAAAAATATTTCTGTTAAAGGCCAACGACGTTTTATTGTAGTAATCACATCGTGAATGGCGGCGCCCGTAGCGGATGTGATTATGCCGAGTTTTTTTATGTTTTTGGGCAGTGGTTTTTTGAATGCTTTATCAAATAAACCTTCGTTTTCGAGTTTTTGTTTGAGCTCTAAGAACTTTTGTTGCAGTGCTCCATCACCTTTTACAGTCATTGTTGAGACAATCATCTGATAATCGCCTCGTCCTTCGTACAAACTTAGCTTACCAGAGATAATAATTTGATCGCCGTTTTTGGGACGAAAGTTCATACGCATTAGACTTGATTTGAACATCGCACATTTAAGTTGGGCGGAGGAATCTTTTAGCGTGAAGTAGATGTGGCCTGATGCGGGGGTCGCTAAATTCGAAATTTCTCCTTCCACAGCGATGTGCCCAAACTGGGTTTCTAATAGGAATTTAACTTGACGATTGACTGCGCTGACACTTAATGCGGAAGGTTGCATACAAATAACTCTATAAACAGGTGTATTAATGTTTGCAGGTTGTTTGCCTACAAATTATAATGTGCAGTTAATCAAATTACATCCATTCATGCAACTGATGCGAAGTAAGCAAAAGCCAAGATGAATCACAATTAAGGTCCCATATGTTACGTATTGTCCAAGAAGCATTAACTTTTGATGATGTGCTATTAATACCAGGTTATTCAGAAGTTTTACCCAACCAAGTCAGTATTAAAACTAAAGTGACTAAAAATATTGAATTAAATATTCCATTAATGTCATCGGCTATGGATACAGTAACCGAGGCGCGTCTTGCTATTGCTATGGCGCAAGAAGGTGGTATTGGTATTATTCATAAAAATATGACCGCTAAAATGCAAGCTAAAGAAGTGGTTAAAGTGAAAAAACATGAAAGTGGTGTGGTTTTGAACCCGATCACTATTAAACATGACGCTACCGTTGAAGATCTTGTTGAATTGATGCGCAAGTATAATATCTCAGGTGTGCCGGTTTTAGATAACGGTGATCTTGTGGGTATTGTAACTCGTCGTGATTCTCGTTTTGAGAAAGACATGAGCGCAAAAGTAACCACTATCATGACCGTTAAAGAAAAATTAATCACGGTTAAGGCTGGTGCGAGTACTATAGAAGTCAAAGCATTGTTACATAAAAACCGCATCGAAAAAGTATTGGTGGTTGATGATAACTTTGGTTTAGTCGGTTTGATGACTGTAACGGATATCGAAAAAGCCAAAGCGTTTCCAGATGCTTGTAAAGATGAAAATGCACGTTTGCGTGTAGGTGCTGCCGTTGGTACGGGTGCAGACACTGATGAGCGTGTTCAGCTATTAGTTGAAGCGGGTGTGGATGTGATTGTGGTTGATTCCGCTCATGGCCATACAAGTAACTCATTGAAAAAAGGCGTGCTTGATCGTGTGCGTTGGATTAAAGAACACTTTCCACAGGTAGATGTGATTGGTGGCAACATTGCAACTGCTCAAGCGGCAATTGATTTGGTAGCTGCTGGCGCAGATGGCGTAAAAGTAGGGATTGGTCCTGGTTCTATCTGTACTACGCGTATTGTTGCGGGTGTAGGTGTACCACAATTAACTGCAATTTCAAATGTTGCAACGGCTTTAAAAGGCAGTGGTGTTCCAGTTATTGCTGATGGTGGAGTTCGTTTTTCGGGTGATTTAGCCAAAGCGATTGCAGCGGGTGCTTATGTGATTATGGCTGGCGGTATGTTTGCTGGAACCGATGAGTCTCCGGGTGAAATTGAATTGTTCCAAGGTCGTTCGTATAAGTCATACCGTGGTATGGGTTCGATCGGCGCAATGGGTCAAAAACAAGGTTCATCGGATCGTTATTTCCAATCGGCAGATGAAGGCAATGAAAAATTAGTGCCTGAAGGTATTGAGGGTCGTGTTGCTGTTAAAGGTGCGTTACACGCAGTTGTGCATCAGCAAATGGGTGGGCTTCGTTCATCTATGGGTTACACAGGTTGTGCGAATATCGAAGAAATGCGTACTAAACCTGAATTTGTTAAAATCACAAATGCAGGTATGAGTGAGTCTCATGTGCATGATGTACAAATTACACGTGAGTCGCCAAACTACCGCGCTAGTTAATTAATGTAACTGTTGATATCACGCACAAAATTGCGTATTTCTTCGTTGAAAAATGGTCACTTACAACAGTAAGCTCCCATTTTTCGCCTCGAACTACTCAATTTTGATCGCAATCTAAACAGTCACCCAATGTGTTTGGTTTGTATTCTTAAAACATAAATTAAGAATGAGATTAATCGCAACTGAGCTATTTTTGAATAACTCAGTCTATAAGTATTTCTACCGCGGTGATTGAAAAAACAATCATCGCGGTTTATTTTTTTTGAGGAAAACAAATGTCTACAGCCGATATCCATAACCAGAAAATCTTAATCTTAGATTTTGGTTCGCAATACTCTCAACTTATCGCTCGTCGTGTTCGTGAAATAGGGGTTTATTGTGAATTGCGCCCATTTGATATGTCACCAGAAGATATCAAAAACTTTGGTG
>JALJPK010000107.1:9873-15451 GCA_022968985.1 Pseudomonadales bacterium
CGAATGGTATTCTTTTAGCGGGTGGTCCTGAGTCGGTGACTTTAGAAGATACACCTCGTGCACCACAGGTTGTGTTTGATCTAAATATCCCGATTTTAGGTATTTGTTACGGCATGCAAACAATGGCACTGCAATTAGGTGGCAAAGTAGAGAGTTCTGATGATCGTGAATTCGGATACGCTGAAGTTAAAGTAGAGTCTCAAGATGCGTTCTTTAAAGATACTCATGACAAACAAACTGATAATGGCGCAAGTTTATTAGATGTGTGGATGAGTCATGGCGATAAAGTAAGCACAATGCCAGAAGGGTTTACTATTTCGGCTAGTACTCCAAGTTGCCCAATTGCTGCTATGAGCGATGAGTCGCGTCATTATTATGGGGTTCAATTTCACCCTGAAGTGACTCACACAACACAAGGTGGTCTATTTTTAGAGCGTTTTGTGCGTGATATTTGTGGCACTGAAGCGTTATGGACACCAGCAAACATCGTTGATGATTTAATCGAACGAGTTAAAAAACAAGTTGGTGACAAAGAAGTATTATTAGGTTTGTCTGGTGGTGTGGATTCATCAGTAGTGGCTGCGTTATTACACAAAGCAATTGGCGATAAGTTAACCTGCGTATTTGTTGATAACGGTCTTCTTCGTAAAAACGAAGGCGATGACGTAATGAAAATGTTCGCTGATAATATGGGCATTAAAGTTATTCGCGCCAATAAAGAAGAGTTGTTTTTAGGTAACTTAAAAGGTGTAACCGATCCTGAGAAAAAACGTAAAGTTATTGGTAATGCGTTTATCGAAGTATTTGATGAAGAGTCGACTAAATTAAACGGCATCGACTTTTTAGCGCAGGGTACTATTTACCCAGACGTAATTGAGTCTGCTGCTGCTAAAACTGGCAAAGCGCATGTAATTAAGTCACATCACAATGTGGGTGGATTACCCGATCACATGAAAATGGAATTGGTTGAGCCGTTACGTGAATTGTTTAAAGATGAAGTGCGCCGTATTGGTTTGGAATTAGGTTTGCCGTATGACATGGTTTACCGTCATCCATTTCCAGGACCGGGTCTTGGTGTGCGTATTTTAGGTGAAGTGAAAAAAGAATACGCAGATATCTTGCGTGAAGCGGATGCGATTTTCTTAGAAGAATTACACGCTGCTGATTGGTATCACAAAACAAGCCAAGCGTTTGTTGTGTTTTTACCGGTTAAGTCTGTAGGTGTGGTAGGTGATGCTCGTCGTTACGAATGGGTTGTTTCCCTTCGTGCAGTTGAGACCATTGACTTTATGACGGCTCGTTGGGCGCATTTGCCTTACGAATTGTTAGAAAAAGTATCTAACCGAATCATCAATGAAATCTCTGGTATTTCACGTGTTGCTTACGATGTTTCAAGTAAACCACCTGCTACGATTGAATGGGAATAATACCCGACCAACATTGGATGCGTTTTGCTTTAGAGCAGGCGTATCTTGCTGCAAAACAAGGGGAGGTGCCAATTGGTGCTGTCCTTGTCTATCAAAATAAAATTATCGCAGAAGGGTTTAATCAGTGTGTGGCCAAAAAAAATGCCATGTTACATGCCGAAGTGGTTGTGATTGAACAAGCCTGCGAAGTTTTACAAAATTATCGATTAAATCAATGTACGTTATATGTGACCGTTGAGCCTTGTATGATGTGCTGTGGTGCATTGATACAAGCTAGATTAGCGCGTGTTGTTTATGGTGCAAGCGAATCGAAAACTGGCTGTGTTCATAGTCATTTAAAATTATTGGAACAAACTTTTTTAAATCATAAAATGCTGATTACATCTGCTGTATTAAAAGATGAGTGTCAAAAAATTATGAGTGATTTTTTTATTAATAAACGAAAAATAAAGGTGGCAGTATGAAAATGATGCATTTAAATATTCTGGTGATTTTAATCACGGCTATGTTGTTTGCAAGTTGTCAAAATAAAGAAGAGTCTGTTTCTGAAGTTGAAGTGGTTAAACAGGTAGAAGTGTTTAATCAATTAGATCCAAGAGAGAGTGCTGAGTTTTATTTAAAAGCGATGTTTATCGATAATGATTTTGATGCACTAAAATTGATGACACATCCAGAGCAGAAGGATGGTTTTTCAAAGTCGATAGGTAGTTTAGCGGCAATGTTAGTGCGAATGGATAGCGCAAAGTACGAGATAACGTTTGTTGAACAAAAAGAAAATTTAGCATTAATTAAATTTAATTTATCAATGACATCTAAAGGTCAAACTGAAGAAAGAAAAGAGTTAATGACCTTAGAGATAATTGATTCAAAGTGGTATGTGCAGTAATGACTCCGATAGAAAAGTATAAGTACGATATAGAGAATAATGGTTTTTCATATGACCCTGCTCAAGAAGAAGCAATACAAGCATTAGATCAGTTGTTTCACAAAATTATTGAAAATGAACAACAAAAACCGTCGCTGTTTTCTAAATTATTTGCAAATAAAGTAAAAGAACCTGAAGTGGGTTTGTATTTTTGGGGTGGAGTAGGCCGTGGTAAAACCTATTTAATGGATTTATTTTACGACGCGTTACCTACTGATAAAAAATTAAGAACACATTTCCATCGTTTTATGAAATTAGTGCATGAACAATTGAGTGATTTAACCGGTCAAAAGAACCCGTTGGAAAAAGTAGCGGATGATTTAGCCGATAAATATAAAATATTATGTTTTGATGAATTTTTTGTATCGGATATTGGTGATGCAATGATTTTAGGCACATTAATGCAGCATTTGTTTGCTCGTGGTGTTTGTCTGGTCACCACATCTAATATTGTACCTAGTGGTTTATATAAAAATGGTTTACAGCGTAAACGTTTTTTACCTGCCATCGCGCTTCTAGAAAAACACACAAAAATCATGAATGTAGATGGTGGAACGGATTATCGTTTGCGCACTTTAGAGCAAGCCACGTTATATCATCATCCGCATAACGAC
Organism: Pseudomonadales bacterium; assembly: GCA_022968985.1. Classification (GTDB taxonomy): domain Bacteria; phylum Pseudomonadota; class Gammaproteobacteria; order Pseudomonadales; family Natronospirillaceae; genus Marinicellulosiphila. Next base: position 12,840 of record JALJPK010000107.1, read on the forward strand.
GAAGCCATGCAAAAACTTCAAGACAGCTTTAAAAAATTAGTACCCGATATTGATTTAATGCAAGTTGATGCGAAAGTTGAAGTGTTGGGGCGTCATTTTTTAGCGCGCAGGTTATGTGAAGATGTGATTTGGTTTGATTTTGAAGAATTGTGTGATGGACCAAGATCACAAAATGATTACATAGAATTAGCTCGAATTTACCATACAGTTTTGATTTCTAAGGTTCCACAATTTGGTGAAAAAAATGATGATTTGGCGCGTCGTTTTATCTACTTAGTAGATGAGTTTTATGATCGCAATATAAAATTACTTATTTCTGCTGACGTATCGATTACAGATATTTATACATCAGGTAAACATGAATTCGAATTTGAGCGAACACAGTCTAGATTACTTGAAATGCAATCTAAGGATTATTTGGCTCGAGAACATTTATGCGCTTAGCGCTTAAATAAATACAGCCAATTTTGGCTGAACTTATGCACTGGTTTTACGTTCCAGCTAGCGGAGAAATAATATGTCTAAACAAAATATAGTGGTATGTGCGTTATACCATTTTGTCACCCTTGAAGATTATCAACAAATTCAACCAAATTTATTAAAATTATTAAATGATCATGAAATTCGTGGCACCTTACTTTTAGCAAAAGAAGGTATTAACGGTACTGTAGCTGGTACTCGTGAATCCATGGATGTGTTTTTAAATTGGTTAAAGTCTGATCCTCGTTTTGCGCCTACTGTTTTTAAAGAATCTTACGTTGATGAAATGCCGTTTTTGCGTTCACGGGTAAAATTGAAAAAAGAAATTGTAACAATGGGGGTTGAAGGTATTGATCCCAAACACATTGTGGGTACTTATGTAAAACCTGATCATTGGAACGATTTGATTTCTCAGGACGATGTTTTATTGGTTGATACAAGAAATGAATATGAAACTCAAATTGGCTCATTTAAAGGGGCGATTGATCCTAAAACTGAAACCTTTCGTGAGTTTCCAGAATTCGTAAAACAAAACTTTGATCCTAAAAAACATAAAAAAGTAGCGATGTTTTGTACTGGTGGTATTCGTTGTGAAAAATCAACCGCCTATATGAAAGAGCAGGGTTTTGATGAGGTGTATCATTTGGAAGGGGGTATTCTTAAATATTTAGAAGAAGTGCCAAAAACCGATACCATGTGGGAAGGTGAGTGTTTTGTTTTTGATGGTCGTGTTTCGGTGAATCACGATTTAGAAAAAGGCATTTATGATCAATGTCACGCTTGTCGTCGTCCTATTATTGAAGCAGATAAATTACGCGCTGAATATAAAAAAGGTGTGAGTTGTCATCAATGTATTGATAAAACAACCCCTGAGCAAATTGAGCGATTTGCGCAACGTGAAAAACAAATGGAATTAGCCAAAGCACGAGGTGAAACGCATATTGGTCAAGATTACAATAAAGTGATGAATGCGCGCAGAGAAGAAAAATTAGCTAAAAAAAATGAGCAAAGAAAGTCTGCAAAATAAAAGTAAAAATGTAGCCCGAGTTAACGTTTTTCGAATTGATTAATAGTAATACTAACTATTGCTATTTTTGATATTCAGCGTATAATTCGCGCGCTATTTTTAGTGGGCCGAAATTCCTTTGGCTCCGACAAAACTGATGAGTAATTTTAACACTCATCCAAATAGGAGATACGAATGGTAGTTATTCGTTTAGCACGTGGGGGCTCTAAGAAGCGTCCTTTTTATCATATTAATGTAGCTGACAGCAGAAATGCACGTGACAGCCGTTTCATTGAACGCATTGGTTTATTCAACCCTCTAGCTCGTGGCCAAGAAGAAGGCCTTCGTGTCTCTCTAGATCGTGTTGAATACTGGGTAAGTAAAGGGGCTCAAATTTCTGAGCGTGTTTCAGATTTAATCAAACAATTTAAAAAGAGTCAGGCTTAATTTAAAGGGCTCTTAACATGAACGAGTATAAAGATTTATTGATCTTAGGACGAATTACTTCGGTTTTCGGAATTAAAGGTTGGGTTAAAGTGTTTTCTTATACTGACCCGATGGATCAAATACTAGACTACAATAATTGGCAGATCAGTAATGGTGGCCCTTGGCGTAGCATAGAAATCGACTCTGGTCGCTCACATGGTAAAGGTATGGTTATCCATATTGAAGGCTGTGATGATCGCGAGATTGCTAAAGAATACGGTGGTTATGAAATTGCTGTTGACAAAACTCAATTGGCGTCGTTAGACAAAGATGATTTTTATTGGCATGAGTTAGAAGGGCAAATTGTCTGGACAACCGATGGGAAAAAACTTGGACGTGTTGATCATATGATGAGCGCAGGTGGTGCTAACGACATTATGGTTGTTAAAGCTAACCGCGACAGCATTGATCAGCGTGAGCGGATGATTCCTTATCTTTTTGGTGAGGTAGTCAAATCAGTCAACTTAGAAGATCGTAGGATCGAAGTTGATTGGGATCCGGATTTTTAAGTGAACAAAATGTGGTTTGGTGTCATTACTTTGTTTGAATCCATGTTTGATGGGTTTATTAAAGACGGGGTAGTGGGAAGGGCGATTCGATCAGAATTGCTTAAAGTGGATTTTTTTAATCCACGTGACTT
>JALJPK010000108.1 GCA_022968985.1 Pseudomonadales bacterium
CTGATTACCATTTTTAAAACAAACTTCTAATTAGTATCAAATAATCTCAGCGCTATATTATAAAAATGAAAAATAATTACTCACTTTTTCGTGATTTTCATTTTTGTATATTCACTTGCATGTCCTTATTTTCTTTTCTTTTATGGGTGTCTCTGTCAAACTAAAGGCATGACCCTCGGCCCTTCTCGGCCCTTTTAGACTTCGTGTCCGTTTTTTTGTGGGTGACTGTTAATTTTAGCAAGCTTTTTTAGCTTTGACCGCCTTGAAGGCCGACCTTGTTTTTTTGTGATACCACTTTGTAGGTCATCCCTTCATCCGTACATGGATGTAGGTAATTAGAATAATGCAGGAGCAATTATCGAGGGCTGTCTTGTTTCGGATATCGAGTAATTTTTTTGACACTGTTCATTAATTATAACTGTCATGTAAGCTACAGAACCAGACCCAATTATTATTTGGATGTCTTAGTTAGTTTTCCCATTTTTCTGAAACTTAGATTCTGCAAAAACTTCCACTCACGTATTTTCTAATTAAATCAATTGTACTTTTATCAATATTTTCATCATACATAACCGATATTATAAAATTATATTTATCTATTCCAATATAACAAAACATATTATCTTCACCACTGACACTCCTACTGTTAATACAGATTTCATTATCAGATTCACTAATAATATTTATTAATTCACTTGATTCCATACTAAATAATTTTGACGTATGTTTAATATCTCCATTTTTTAGTGAAAGTTTTTTTACATTTTTAGATATTTTATCAGGAATCTTAATTTCTAAAGAAAGTAGGTTCTTAGTTCTAAAATGCACAGGTGCACGATTAATAATACTACGTTCAATAAAAACCGAATTTTCTTTCGAAAAGTAATATTCGTTACACCCTTCTTGATTTTTAAGTATTTCATTACTCGAACAACTAAATACTGATAAAATTAAAAGAAAATATTTCATTTTTCACCTATTTTTTTGTAAATTAATAAGGATTTTTCTCATCATTATAACAACCCCTCCAGTCCAATTCAGATTCAATATTTAACCCAACTGGTGATGGTGTATTTTGATAATCATTTTGACCTTTTTAAAAAGAATAGAAAAGAATAGGGTCAAATCGTACGCCGTTACCGGCAATATATCTAGCAGGTTAAAGTCCTGTCCTAGGAATTACTCATTCACCTAGGTAGTACCGAAAAGCAGTGTTCAAGTAATTGGATGCTGTAAGTTTTTCAAAGGCGAAACCGCAGGCCGCAACGAAAGTGAATCTGTTTAGCCTCGTTAACCAATAAGGATGCCGACTCTCTGATTTGAAGGGGAAGGCTGTCATCTTTCAATCAAAAACATGATTTATGCAATGAATCAAATGTTTAAATGAGCAAGAACGAAAGAGTCCTTCGGGGTTATAGGAGTGGCATGTGGTGGAAGATATATTGTGCAGGACGGGAGATCCAATAAGGTGATTTTTGCAGAATCAACTGTCATTTATAAGTGAAGAGCGAAATGATGACGGGCTTTATTGGAAGTCAGAGGGGCTAATAGTACCGTTTGAGAGTGAGCGACAACATAACGACACTCAAGGGAAGTGGCTCTACTTTATTCATGTAACCAAAGAGGAAAAGGCTCAGATGATTGCGTTATGCTATTAACATCTTCCAGTTTGAAAAAACGAGTCGGTGACCTTCAGAGGAAACTATTTCAAAAAGCCAAACAACAATCCACATTTTGCTTTTACTCAATCTATGACAAAGTTTATCGTTTGGATGTCCTGCAACATGCATACGAGCTTGTTAAGAAAAATAATGGCAGTCCTGGTTTAGATCGGGTGACATTTGAAACAATAGAACGAGAAATCACAAAGTGGCGTTACTTAAATGTTTTACATTTCAAGCTTAAATCAAATACTTATCTAGCCAGCCCAATTAAGCGTGTCGACATTCCAAAAGGTAATGGTGACACTCGTCCATTGGGTATCCCAAATATTGAAGATCGAATCATTCAAATGGCAGTTAAAATTGTCATTGAGCCGATATTCGAATCGGGTTTCAGTAATAATAGTTATGGGTTTCGTCCTAATCGATCAGCACATCAAGCCATGAATAGTATTACTCAATCGTTAAGAGCGGGACATACACAAGTGATTGATGCTGACTTGTCGAAATACTTTGATACCATACCGCACGTTAAACTCATGAAATTAGTATCGTTGAGAGTTTCTGATAAGAAAGTATTAGCGTTATTAAATCAATGGTTGAAGTCGGTGGTGATCAAAGTAGAAAAGAGCGGGAAACAAACGGTTATTGCGGGTGGTAAGAAAAGTAAATTAGGCACACCTCAAGGTGGTGTTATCTCACCGTTGTTGGCCAATATCTATCTGGATGAACTGGATAGAATATGGGACAAGCATAATTTAGCATTTAAATTTAAAGCGAAAATAGTTCGATACGCAGACGATTTAGTGATTCTTTGCAAAAATGGAGTGGATGCATCATACAAAGTGTTAACTCAGGTTTTGGATAAATTAGATTTACAACTTAATGAAGACAAAACTGAAATTATAGATTCGCTAAAAGAGAAATTTAATTTTCTAGGTTTTGAAATTTCAATGGCGAAAAGCAAGCAATCAGGAAAAGTATTCCCGATGGTTGAGCCGTCAAAGAAATCGATGAAAAAAGTAAGTGAGAAGATTAAGTTTTACACTCGAAGAGCGATGAATCCAGTACCGATAGAAGAAGTGGTTAGACAACTAAATGCAACAGTCAGAGGTTGGTGCAATTATTTTTATTATGGTTACGGTCATCGAAAAATAAAGAAGATCAGATACTATATGGAAGAAAGTCTAAGGCATCAACTAAGGTACAGACACAAGGTGAGAAATAGAGGGGCGAGTTATCATAAATTTCCAAGGCAGTATTTATACGGTTATTTAGGGTTATATGAGCCACCAGTAAAACCGCGTTGGAAAGTTGCGCATGCTTGAGAAGAAGAATATCGGAAAGCCGTATGCGGGAGAACCGCACGTACGGTTTGATGAGGGGAGGCTGTCATGGGTTTATCTATGGCTGTCTTCTACTCTATTTGACTTCGGACCGCTAGATCATCGTACTGATGTCCGAAGTCAAGACTCGAACCCATGAATTTCATATATATATGCCCCTTAGGTTTTTAGGTTTCCTTGAAGTGATACTTTTGTGATACCTTTTCAATAACAACTGCGTATTATATTACTGGTGTGTAAACTTTTAATATTGATAGTTTTAATGATTTAAAAGCTAATATTGCAGTGATGATATTTTAATTAGTTTATTCATAAAATATATCTATCAATTTATTAACCATGACAAGTATTTATCTACTAAAGGAAATTTAATTGAAAATTTTATTCTACGTAATTTTAATAATAGCGGTATGTTCATGTCAGGAAATTGGCTTTTCACCTGAGAAAGAGCTTCAATCCACCAATAATACAAGTACAGGTGTACTCGATTTATCAGAGACTGAAACTGAGACTGAGACTGAAACTGAGACTAAGACTGAGACTGAGACTGAGACTGAGACTGAGACTGAGACTGAGACTGAGACTGAGGCTGAGGCTGAAACAGAAACAGAAACAGAAACAGAAACAGAAACAGAAACAGATACAAACACAGCGACCGAAACTGCTTTTGACTTATTTTCACAGCCCGCAGTGGAATTAATTAAAGTGGAGTCAGTATTGCCGTCAAATTCTATATGTGAAGGCTGTGAAGGCATTATAGCTAAGTTATCTTTGAGTTTTGATAGTCAAACCAATGAAATAATAGTAGATGCCACTCAAAGTATTGCCGTTATCCCAGATGATCATAAAATTAATTATTCGATAAATATTACTGCTAATCATAAAAAATACTTTTATGGCGTTAGTGGGGTTTCGCGACATAAGGTCACTAAAAGTGGCACGTATTATATTGCAATTAGTGTTGGCAGTATTCTCAATGGCTCTAATTCGATCAAAAATTCAAGCAGAGCATTTGCATCCATTGATGTTGTTATTAAAAACCAAACTGAAACAAATGATATTTATGTAGGTGCCGAATTTTCAAACGTTATGTTAACTTCAGATAAAAAGAAAATGGTTGCCTATAATAAGATGATGAAACGCCTGTTAGTGTTAAATCTTGAAACTGGTTTTATTGAAGATGAGTTAACTTTGGGTGATGATGGTTATTTTATTAGTTATATGAAAAATGGAATCATTATAATAACTATTTATGCAAAGGATCGTGATTATAAACTGAATGATTTTGATCGATTAATAATAAATGGTGATGATATATCCCAGGGGTTTAAAATTAATCTAGAAGGTTATTCTTTTTATAATATGGAGCAAATAAATGATCGATTGTTTATTATACCTGCTGTTTTGTTTTATACTGACTCTCAAAATATTTCTAAATCTATTATTGATTTAGTAGACATAGTAACAGGTGAAGTTTTCGATAGGCAAGAATTGGATGTTTTGATACATCCATCTAACAATGACAATCAATTACTGGTATCAAGATTAACTAACTCTGAAAATAATCCTGTTAAAAAATATGAAATTAGTGAGTTAAATATAGTTGATTCAAATATTTCAATTGTGAAATTAAATGATATTGAAGCAGAATTGGATGGACTGAATGCAAATAAAATTCATGCGGTGGATTATCAAAATTATTTGATTACCTCTAGCGGTCATTTGTTGTCTAAGAATGATTATAGTGTAGTAGGAAGGCTGTTTGACAGTGCATACATTTCTGATGTTTATTCTGATAAAGAAAAGACTGTATTTTTATTGAGCAATGGTGAGTTAAAAGTTTATGCAAAGCATTATACCTTAGAGAAAGAGTATATTGTGCCTGGAGACGTTGTTGAACAAGGTGCTGCATTTTATCATGACGCATTTAAAATATTAAAAATTGATAGTGCAGTATTTGTTGTTTCTAGTGATGACTATGGCTCATATTTATACCATTATTTAATAGATTAAATAAGCCGTATCAGGTTTTTATAAGGCCCTTAAAACCTTACTGTCAGAGTAAATGATCAACAAACAATCAATTCGTTTTCACTCAAACAAAAAAAGGCCACTAAAAAGTGGCCGTTTTTATATCAATCCAAATCAGTACTTCCAATAGAAAACCCCTATTGCTGTTTGCATGTTTTAACTACAGCGATGTAATTAATAGGTGAGTAGGACACACAAGCTTAGTTGATTTAGTATAGAGAGCAGTTACCAATTCTTGCACATGAAAATACATAATTTCCTTGGGTACTGGGTTGAGAAATCATTAAATTGGGTAACATATTATATTCCACGTAACTGTCTAGAGTAGAATTTAACTGCCCATCCGCATCAACATCATTTTCAACTTTTATCAAAAACCCTTCTGAGTTATAAGTGTAAAATTGATTGGGTAGATCAGATCCCTTTTCAATTTGATAATCAATTTGATTTTTTTGATTAAAAAAAGTATACGTCCCACCCTCTGGTGTTTCAACTAAAACGGTATCTCGACTGGTATCAGAAGTTTGATAAGTGGTTAACAAACTGCCATCGCTTTGATATAAATATTGAAATTCCGCATATAAAATTCTGGTTCCGAAAATAAATTCATCCAAATATTTAGTTGGATTGCCATCATCGTTGTATTCATAATAAAAATTATGATAGATAGGTCGACTATCTTCGGCTTCAAACCTTGTTAATAACTGGCCATTTTGGTTGTAACTAAAATCAATAAAATCGGACCAAGTGTCATTGCTAGTAACAGTAGTCTTGACAAAATGAGTTAATGAATTATTAATATTATAACTATATTGATAGGTGTACTGGACGTTTTCATTAACTACATAGCGACTTGTCATATTACCCGATACGTCAAAACTCATACTGTAGGTTGTGGTGCCAGTTAGTTGTAAAGATTCACTATAAATCAAATTACCATCAGGATCATAAGTATATAATACCTCAGAAGTAAAACCGTATGTAACATCATAAATGGATGATTTTATCATCTGGCCTGAATAATCATAAGTGTAAATAAAATCGTTTAGCTTAATCAAATAACCGTCGTCGTTATACTCATAATAATCAGTCCAATAGGTTGTATTTTGCCATTGACTCGTTTCAATGATTCGATGATATTGATCATACACATTTTCAAACTGAATTATTTCAGTGCTTGTTATTTGATCTAAATCTGAATATTGAGTTTGTTTGATTAGTCGATTATGTGGCACTAATTCATTATCACTTATTAATGGCTCATCTAAATAATCGTACCATTTAAAAATCACCAAACCGGGTTCTAATAAGCGCCTTGCGATTATTCCCGTAAATAGTCCAGCTTGAGCCGCAAAAATAATAGGACCTTGATTTAAATCTACATTAAAATCTTTGAATTTTTCCTGAGTAAATTCACTTATTTGAAATCCATTATTAACATCTCTATCTTCATCTATTGTGATTAATAGTCGAAGTAAATTAAAGTATTGACTGTATTGGGTTGTTACCTTTAATTTATATTCAATGGCTATTTGTTTTGCACTAAGTGGGAATGTTTGTAAAAAATGTTCGCTAGATGAATTGTCTAATGTAAATAATATTTGTTGGCCTAAATAAAAATCAACACGGCTGCCTATTTGAGGCGAATAAAAATATTGTCCGGACTCATCGGTTAGTCCTTGGTTTAATATTTGTTCAAACTCGTCCACCACTTTAAAAGTTAAACCACTCACAATATATTTTAATTGAGTTTGAATTAACCCATTTTGTGTTGAATCATCGGCAGAGTCATTTATTGTAAATTGTGCGATCCATACTCGGTCTTCAAAGTCACTGTAAGAATCGTCTTTATTATATATCCATTGTAATTGATGAACCCCCGCAGTTATATCCATTGAAAATAACTGCCAATCGTTATCTCCCGATGCGGCTAATTGCACTTGTCCGTCAAGTATAAATAATAACTCATCATATCCTGCTTCTGTTGAAGTTTTATAATAAAATTGAATGTTAGTATCTGAGAATTCATCTTCAAAAACCATTTCACTTGACTCTAAATGATTAATGACAGCACTGACTAATGTTGATTTATTGTTATAGGTATTGGTTTGATCAATCTGCCATAACATTGATTGATTATTAGGGTGAGAGAGGCCATACAACAAATCTTGAATGGTATCAGTGTTTGTTTCGTTGTTTGTATTTGTATTTGTGTTTGTGTTTGTGTTTGTGTTTGTGTTTGTATTTTGGGTTTCTGTTTCTGTTTGAGTATCTTCAGGTATAACATCGGGTAAACAAGCCGTAATAAACAGCGCAGTGATAAGACTGAGTACAGTATTTATTTTAAACATAGTCTGATCCCCATACCCTCACGTTGTGTTAAAAATTACTAAGTTAATTAAAGGTGAGGATAAAAAAAATACCACATAAAATTGTGAAAACGTGTGAGCTGATGTTATAAAAACCTTGTGGTAAAACCTTGAGGTCAGAGTAAATGAACGATAAATAATCAATTCGTTTTCACTCAAACCACAAAAAAGGCCACTATAAAGAAATTCATAAAATTCAAGAGGGTCAGAGTCGTTGAGAAATGACTCAGGCTTTTTAATTTATTGAAGCCGTAGCTGAAAACTGAGACTAAATAGTGGCTTAGTGTGCATGTCCATAGTTGGCTTGTGAAAGTGCTATATGAGCTATTAATTTAGAGAGAATTAGTGAAATTACTAGTAAATAAATATGTAAGTCTATAAATATTTTAATATAATGCATTATTTAAATAACGTATTAAGGTTTAGGATGTTTAATCAAATTAAGATTGTTTTATGTACTTTGGTTTTGGTAGTAATGAGTTCAACTACTTTTGCCAGATTAATTGAATATCAAAAAGAAGGAACTGCTGAAGAAATTTCATTTTCTGATAAAGAAGGTACTGGTGCTATTCTTGTTAAACCTAAGAATTTTCGAGAAGGTGTAACTTATTCCGCTATTATTTGGTTGGGTAATAGAGAGATGCAAGAAGAAGATTTAAAGCAGTATGAAGTGGGTAATGCTCAATTAGGTGTTTTTTTGCACAGTAATATTGTTACTGTCTATCCTAAAAATGCCGCTTCAGTAGAAGATATATCAAATATAATTAATTATTTATTAGATGAAGAGTATATTTTACCTGAGCGGATTTTTATAGGTGGTATTCAAAAAGGTGCTAAATTAGCATTAGAAAGTGCAGAAAAACTTGATGTATTTAATTCAGTATTTGCATTGGGGCTAAATTCAGCTGAGGATGTACTGCCAATAATAGAAGGTATTGAGTCAGATGTTTATTTTTTTGAGGGTGAATTTGGTCAGATTGAAGTATTAAATCAATTAAAATCAAAGTTTTCAAACCAAGAAAAATTTAAGTTTTATGAGATAAAAAGTGCTGGTAAATACGATTATTTAAGTACAGTTCTTGGGAAAATTAGTGGAACGCTAAGAAAGAAAAAATTACCTGTTAAATTAAATAAGGATTATATAGAAAACAGTTTTGACAATAATATTAAGCAGGAAGGTTTTTATGCTCACCATATATTCACAACTAATAATAGAGAGTTCTTTGGGTATCAAAAATTAAGAAAATTTTCGAATAAAAAGCTTTATGCAGAATTTATTTTCTTCTCTGATGATAAGTCTTTATTGGAAGGGTATTTAAAAAGATTAGAGCTAGAAATAAGTTCTGAAATTGAAGTGAATTGGGATGGAACTTTCATCTTTACTGTTAATCATTTAATACCTAAAGTTTATCAAGATGGTTTACTTCAAAGTTTAATAAATAAATATCGTGCAGATGCATTTAAAAATAATGTTGATCTTCTTACATTTCAATTAGCTATTAAATAAAGATTGAAATAATTAGAGTATAATTTACACAGACAGCCATGGTTGTGTGGGTTGAATGTTAAAAATTGTTATCGCTAAAATAACGGGTGACAATTGTTTGATAAGTGAATAATGAAATGAAGTTACTGATATGGTATTTAGATTGAATTAGTATGGCTGTCTGTGTAAATAATTTTTAAATTAAACACGACTACTTTGAGAACCAATCATTCAATTTATCAGTGTAAGGTTGAATATTTCCTATGTTCTTTTTAACCCAATTTTCATTGTAATAGGTGTCTAAATAACGCTCACCACTATCACACATCAAAGTCACGATTGAACCTTGTTTGTTATTATCCAGCATCTCTTGGGCAAGGCTTAATGCACCCCATATATTCGTGCCTGTTGAGGGGCCTGCTTTTTTGCCTATAATTTTTTCTAACCATAACATTGTTGCTACACTTGCTGCATCTGGCACTTGTATCATTTGATCTATAACATCAGGTTGGAAAGAATGTTCAACTTTAGGTCTTCCGATACCTTCAATTCGGCTTGATTTATTGTTTGTTAATGTGCGGTCACCTGATTTAAAACTATCGTAGAAAACTGAGTTCTCAGGATCTACTACAATAAGTTTTGTATCAAAACCTCTATAAAGGATATATCTACCTATAGTCGCTGAAGTGCCACCAGTACCTGCACTCATGACAATGACACTTGGAATACTGTAAGGTTCTTTTTCCATTTGATCATAAATACTCTCGGCAATATTGTTATTGCCACGCCAATCTGTCGCTCGCTCGGCATAAGTAAATTGATCCATAAAGTATCCGTCAATTTCTGTTGCAAGTCTTGTGGCTGTCTCGTGCATCTGTGGAGCAGAATCAACAAAGTGACATTTTCCACCATAAAACTCAATTTTATTTATTTTGCTTTTTGCTGTTGATTTAGGTACAACAGCAATAAAAGGAGCGCCGATCATTTGTGCAAAATATGCTTCTGATACTGCTGTACTGCCAGATGATGCCTCTACAATAGTGGTGCCTTGTTTAATTCTTCCGTTACAAAGAGCGTATAAAAAAAGTGAACGGGCCAACCTGTGTTTAAGGCTACCAGTAGGATGAGTACTTTCATCCTTAAGGTATATATGGATCGAGGAAATTTTTGGGATATCTAATTTCAATAGATGAGTATCTGCCGAACGATTATAGTCAGCTTCAATTTTTTGCACGCTCTGTTTAATCCAGCTTTTCATAAGATATTCTCTTGCCTTTTAAAGGTAGTCAGAAATAATTACTTTTCGATACAAATTGAGTTATTTATAGATACCGTTTTATCTAAAATTAATTTTCATCGTCCTAATTGACCTATTTTAGGGAGCGAACACAAACGTAACAAAACTAAAGAAAAATCTCTTCTTAATACTGTCTTCTTTAAATTTATTAATTGATTGAACAATTTTTGCAACGTTTTTGTTAACTTTTATTCATATAAGTTAACTTGTTTATTTCTATGAGATGGTATCAATTTAAAAAAACTCTCTGTAACCCAATAATATCAAAGGAGTTTACAGCTTTAGCTCCATCAAACCACAATATCAAACCACAACATTAAACCACAACATCTCTTTCACCATATCACCACAATCTTCTAAATTATAGATCATAAAGTACATCAACCACTGAGCATTGACTTTATTTTGGCCGCATAAATTCCATATGGGTTTTTTATTATCCTGATAAAAAATCTGGTTACTCGACTTTGATCCTTTTTCTATTTCGGAAAGGCTGACACTATTATTTTTAATGGGGGCTCTGAGAGGTTAAAGTATTTTTATAGTTCCATTAATTCAACTAAAAGAACGCCTTTTAACACCCTATACGTACGTTCAAGCAAGTAATGACTATCTCATAAATAAAAAGCAGTGAATGTATTTAGTAAATTCTGTATAAATATTAATATTGATATTGATATTGTTAAGATTAATGGTGGTCACTTTATAGTTCAAAGTAGACCTAAATATTTTTCAGACTTATTAAAAAATATTATTGCAATATAACAACAGCAATTAAAGTCGACGCCAAAACTTGGCTGCTATTCGTAGCTAACTTAAATAATAACCAAAAATTATTTATCATATATTACGGCGTAATCTGTCTAAAATCGAAGTTTTGAATATCGAATATTATTTAAATATACCGACCTTTCTACACAGCTTTCTTGTTACACATGAGTAAGCAAACTTTTAACATTATTACAGACAATATTAACGATAAAAACCATGAGTTATGATAAACCATTGAGAAGGCATCTCGGGTTAGTATTATTGTGTCCATGTCTAATATTATTGTGAATATCCAATAAATTAATCGAAACAATGCCGCACCCAAACTGATGCAATAATGCATTTTTAAATAAAATATAAATCCAGATGTATTACACTGTATTAGGTGTTTAAACATGATAATTAATAATATTAACCAAATAAAAGTAATGCTGAATATAATAAAAAATGACACGTCGTAAACAACGTTAATTTTGAATAAAAAATGAATAGGCCAAATTATAATCAAAACGCTGCTGATTAGAATGATCCAATTTAATACACCTTTTGAATAGCTCATTTGTTTGCTTTTGTAAAAAATATAAGGAGTTAATAATAAATAAATACTGCCTAACAACACATGCATTACAAAACTTAAATGTTGGTAGTCATTTATTAAATGCAGTTGCGCACTGTCGCGTGTGATATCAAAAGCGCTGGACTCAATTAAATAAAACCAGGGTGTTGTGGATAATTCAGGTATGAATACAGTTAAATAACGTAGATTAAATATTGCAAAAGCAATACCCAATAATAATGTTAAACAGACTATTATTTGAAAAGTGTATCGTAACCAAGTTTGTTGCATCAGTGTTTCCTATATTTGTAACATCTTTAGTGAATGATTACCTAAAACCGAACACTGTCCTTTTTGATTGTTTGTGTTCTTTTTATTGGTTTAAGCACAGTTTGTTGATATCCATATTTTAAATTTGAATAACCTTGTATTTATCAAATAGTTTATAAAAGATAACATGATTAATTTTGCACAATGTGAGGAAATGTTGAAGATTAAAAATGAATAAAAACAAGGTAATTAAATATTTGGCCTTATATTATTCAGGCAGATTTTTTTTGTGAAATTATTCAACAATGTTTAATTTTAAGCTCAGTGAAAAAATCACAGTATGTCCTTTGATCAATGTCCTTTAATCAGTGTGTTTTAGTGAAAGGTTCGATAAATGTAATTTCTAATTTCTGTTTTAATTATTACATTAAATAAACTGTGAGCTTTCTTGATGAACTTTCTTAAATAGGGGGGAGATACGTTTAAACCCTGTGTGATAAAACTAAAAATCGAATGCAGATCCAGAACGTGTTTCTTGCGCCAGAGCTTGGATTTAAATCTGGAAAATCGAGTTTTTAAGCCCATCTAGTTTGTTGTTGTAAAACTTTAAAAGCCTCACATTGTCTTCACTATTCACACTCCTCAGCATGATAATCTAGTAAGAATACTTTTAATTCATAAAAAGAATGAAAATTTTTCTATTTTCATCCTCTTTTTTATCACTGGAAAATAAAATGAAATTTTTGCTGGTTCCTTTATGTTTTTGTTTATGTTCGTCTGCTTTTGCGCAGTTATCCATGGGTGAACAACAATATTTGATTGATGAAAACTCGGCGAATAATACGTTGGTGGGCCAAGTGATTGCAACAGGTGGGCAAGGAAGCTTACCGCTGCAAATAGATGTAGGCACGCAAACCCTAAACAATTGGAGTACACGTGGAGAAGACTATGAGAGCGTCAGTTTTAATACCACGTTTGACAGTGCGCCTATTGTTTTTCGTCAATTGCAAAGCAACGGCAATTATAACGTTAACTATTCGGTTAAGACTTATTCTCATACCGGCAGTTTGACTAAAAAAGGTTATGAAGTACTCTTTAGAACACGTCAACAAAACACCAGTGCAACAGGCTTTGATGCCATTTTAGAAACCAATTTATGGGTGGGCGGCAGCAGCTCTTTAACCTCGATTGACAGCATTACCGGCTCTGAAAGTTTAGGTTGGTTGGCGTTTAGTGCAGCGGCAACGGGCAGTTGGAATGAATTGGCCTTTGAAGTGGCGCAAACGGACTCTGTGATTACCCAGGCCAATAGCACTATTAGTTTTAACGGCCCATTTTATGAGGTACCGCAGTTTTTCTCCAATGTGATCACCAGCAATGATACTAATCAAGTAGGCGTTGGTATTGAGTTCTTGCAAGAAAACAAAGTCAAACTTTACATGGATGAAATCGATGACGGTGATCATAACGCTGAAGCCGTGAGTTTATTAATGCTGCAAGGCAGTGGATCTTTAACGGACGCTTCTGGTCAAGTGATTGGCGAAACGGGCACCTTAAGTTTTTCTGATACTAATCGAGATTCTGCTCGCACTGTGAGTTTTGACAGTCAATTCAGTAACCCTGTAGTTTTTGTTCATGCCATAGGCACAGACGATGAAATATACGATGCGGCGTTTCGATTCACCAATGTCGGTGGTGACCATTTTAGCGGTTATTTACACGACGATTACGAATACCGTGCTTGGGCCAAACATGGCAATTTTGATTTGCATTACGTCGTACTTGAAGCAGGCAGTTGGCAATTAGGCATTAAAAATTACAGCTATGCCATTAGCGCCGGTAATGACAGCGGTGCATTTAAAGTAGACGCCGATACTGGTGAAATTTATGTGGCCGACAGTGGCCAGTTAGATTATGAAAGTGGTATTAAACAATATGTGCTCACGCTGAATGTGAATGATGGCAGTAATGATCTCAGTACCACGGTAACCATCAATATTAATAATGTGGCGGATTCACTCAACTCAGATGCACAAGCACTTGAAGGTTTGTCATCCAATGATTGGAGTGGTTGGGTGGTTGATACCGCAGGGGATGTGAATGGCGATGGTTTTGACGATGTATTAATAGGAGTGCCGCAAGATGATGAGAACGGCTCAAACGCTGGGCGTGTCTATGTTTTATTTGGTAATGCTAGCGGACAGTTAGCCACGTTTTCCGCTTTAAATGATGATGACACTAATAATATCATCGACAGTGCCAACGGTTTTATTATTAATGGTGCGGTGGCAGGAGATAAAGCTGGTTTTGCGGTGGCAGGTGGTGGCGATGTTAATGGTGATGGCCTTGCTGATATTTTAGTGGGCGCACCCTATGCGAGCCCAAACGGTGATGAATCGGGTACCGCGTATGTGGTGTTTGGTAAAACCGACAGCAAGGTGGTGGAATTAGCAGACATTGCTTTAGATGACAATGAACAAGGTTTTGCCATGCTTGGTGCATACAAATACGACCATGTGGGTGGCACTGCCATTATGGGGGATGTTGACGGTGATGGCTTAGCCGATTTAATTCTAGGCGAAGTTTCAGCTAGGAATATAAATCCTGGGCTCAGTGTTTCGCAAAGTACGCATTCTGATCCAAATTTAGCTTACATTGTGTTTGGGCAAAATGGCGGTGCTTCAATTGACCTCTCACTGTTAGCCGATAGCGATGACGATTCAGGATTTGTGGTTCGTAGTAAGAATCGCACTTTAGTTGATATATGGAACTTCGGCGCGAAAGTTTTACCCGTGGGTGATGTTAACAGCGATGGTTTGTTGGATTTTATTGTCAACACTGGTTTTATGGGAAGTTCTCTTGGCATCAATATGTTGATATTTGGCAAAACCGGCGGCGGCTTGATTAATTACAATACAGGCAATGCTGGCAACAATGGTTTAATTATTAGCCCTGAAGAAGGTGAATATGGTTATAGCATGGGCTCAGCGGGTATCTATTTTCATGCGGCACCGGATTTTATTACCTCAAAAATTGGCGCTGTGAATGGCGATGGCATTGATGATATGGCGTTGCTTGCTACCGATGACAGTTGTTGCAGCAATATAGATGGTCCCAAGGCTTACATTATTTTTGGTGGCACTGATATTAGCGATATTAACTTAAGTGATATTGCTAACTCGGTGGGCGGTTATGTTATTTATAACGACCACTCGCAACAAGTTTTTGATGATGATGATCTTATTTTTGGTGCCATTGGCGGAGCAGGAGACGTAAATGGCGATGGTTTTGATGACTTGATGATTGGTGATATTTTCGCCGATGATGGTAATGGCCGAATTTATGTGATTTATGGCCAAGCAGAAACTCAAGCTTTATATCTAAGTGACATCGCCATTGGTCAAGGTGGTTTTTA
>JALJPK010000109.1 GCA_022968985.1 Pseudomonadales bacterium
TATAGTTTCGGTTTTTTCAAACTTTTTTACTAGTGGAACTAATTTAAGTATGGTGCCTCCTCCTTAATATTCTTCGCTTTTGAAAGAAATACAATTATATAAATAATCATCATGTTTTATTGCCATCATATTTCCCATAAAAATCAATGCTTTTTCCGTCAGGTGAAACTGCTGGATAGCCATCACTTTCGGTATGACTTGTAATTTTTATTTTTGATTTAAAATATATGTGGATTCCTTGTGTAACATCATCATCTTCTACCAGATGATTATATCCAGATACTCCTGCCAAATCAATTAAGTTATCCTTTATTTTACCTTCATCAGAATTATCAACAATCAATTTAATGAATTGTAAATTATGTTTAATACTATAATTTAATTGATCGACTACATTATTTAATTGTTGCTCTACTTTTTCTGTTTGAGTTTGTTCGAATGCTTTTTTAATAGGTAAAGATAAAGCTATTGTAAATAATGAAATACTAAAAAGGGTTATTAAGAAAAACACTATAATACTTGGATGGAATATAGTTTTTCTAAAACTGGGTTTGATCCAGTCTTTACCTATTTCGCTTAGTATAAACTCTTCGTTACTATTTCTAAAAAACTTAATCATGATGATACTAATAATGCAGGTTGCAAATACTTCGATCATGACATAATCGATAAAATAATTACTTTTATTCCACCAGTTTGCAATATTACAGGCAGCTAAAATTAAACAATAAATAACAATATAATAATTATTTTTTAATTTCGATCGACCTAATAAAAATACTGCGCCGATTAATAATATTGTAGGTACACCTAAATATAAAAAATAAATAAAATGACTTGCTACAAAACTTCCTGATTCGGGTCTAAATATCATTACTGGAATCATTAATATACTGAGACCTAGTACAAAATAACTAATACTACGCGGATTTGCCCTTGCTGATTCACCTAAGGTTGTTTCTCTATAACCCAGCCATGCAGTCATCATTAAACCAATAGCTAAATAAAATTGAATCGCTATTTGAGTATGGTTAATAATTTGTGTGTCTTTTGTAATCAAGATCATATACATCTGAATTAACATCAGCGGTATTAAGCCAATTATAAATAAAGCCAAACAATAATAAATAATGCTGCTGCCAATAAATTTTTGTTTTTTGACCCATTTAATAAAATTAACAGCTAAATAAAAGATACAACACAGCATTAATCCTAGCCATAACGGGGTTAATATAAGCAAGCTCATAAACCAAGAATGACTATAAATTATTATCAATAAGAAGATGGTTATTAATAAAGTAACACGAACCAATATTTCTACCCTAGAATATTGTATTTAATGGTCTTAAATACATCTGTTTCCAGTATAGCAGTGATAATCAGGTTGCAAGTTTATGGAGCAGGGAAGGGGAATTAAGGTGTTGAGTTCTATTAATATTCAACACCTTTAGTGATAAAAAAACCTTGGGAAGGTCTTATCGTTTAAAGCTCAAAGTACGCCAAACCTGTTTCAAATGCAGGTTGCTGGAATTTTTTTAATCCTGTTTCAGAAAAATCAATATACACTTCACTGTTTCTTAAGGTTTCTTTGATTAATTTTGCCGCTAATAATCGAACATCTACATTAGGTAACATTTGAAGCACTGCTTCCATTTTAAAGCTAGTACTGCTGCCTGAAAACTTACCAGCTTTCATTCGACTACGAATAATCACTTTTTCAACTTTATAATCTTCACATAATTGAGTAACTTGTTTAAACAAACCCTGTACTTGGGATTGGTCGTCCTCATTTGAAAGGGTAATTTTTTTTGCTCGGCATTCTACAATCGTAAACATGCCTTCTTTTTTTTCTAATATACAAAGATTCATTTCTTTGCCAGTAAGCTCAACAGCGCAGACTCTCATATTCATTCTCAATTTGCTTGGGGTTTATCCCACATGTGAAAAACGTGAGCACAACCGGACTGTTGTGCTTGTTCGAAATACTGAAGTCCGTCATTACCCTCAGCATAATTTTCATTATGATCTAATATTACTTGCTCAAAGTTTTGGAAATCCCAATCATGCTCCAACAATAAATGTTGAGCTTTTTGTTTTGCATCGGTTTCATCATCAGATTCTATCCAACAATTACAAATACAACCTTCAACTTTTTGGTTTTCTTTATGATTAATACCAACATTAGCCAGCATTTGTACAAAGTATATCGACATATTAACTTGATCTATTAGGATTAGTTGTGACCTATACAGGTCAGTGATCTTTAAGAGGGCAGGATTTTAACAGGATTGGAGCATTAATTGATGTTTTTTACGAAATTTTACGAAATAATACTGATGATGCTTAGAGGAATCTAATCATTCACCAGTTCGTCTATAATACCTTCGCGTATTGCTTGATTTGAAATCACAATACTATCTAATCCAAACGCCTTAAATGCTTGATGTACGATCACAAATCCACTTAATAATAAATCAGCGCGCCGTGCATTTAAATTCACAAGTTGACTTAAATTTTGTAATGTTTCGGTTTGGACAAAAATGGGGCGTAATCGATCTAATGCTTTTGCAGTAATTACACCGTTTTGAATCAAATTTAAATTACTTAACGCCCAGCTAATGGTTTTAATACTGCCACTAGTAGCCAAAGTTTGACGCCAATGACTTTTACCAAATTGCTCTGCTACGGGTTTTAATTTTTCAAAAACTGCTTTTTCGGCAAACTCTAATTGAGCTTGGGTGATTCGCTCATCAGGGAAAAACTCTTTTTTTATACTCACACAACCTAACTCTAAACTCGCCACTTGTTCGTGTTTTGTGCCTGTACCCATAATAAACTCAGTAGATCCACCACCTACATCCATTACAAATCGTGCAACTGATTCACGATGTATACTCACTCCACGATAAATCAACTTAGCTTCTTCTTCGCCTGTCAGTATTTCGATAGGGTGCTCTAATACCGCTTCTGCTTTTGATAAAAACGACAAATTATTTTGGATATGGCGAAAAGCGCTTGTGCCCACAATTCTAACTTTAACGTTAGGGTACTGCGACAAACTGTCATGGAAACTAGACAAACAGCGTAATGCACGTGATTGTGTATTTAAAGGTATCTCACCTGTAGTTAAGTCTGTGCTCACACTTAGCTGTACCAACTCTCGATTGGCAGTCACTTGTATAAGTTTTCCGTTAGCCTGTTTTGCTATAACTATAAGATGAAAACTGTTTGAGCCTAAATCGACTGCTGCAAAATGCTGTATTTGATCCATTTGTTTGTGTATGTCTATATTTAAGTAAAAACTTACGAAACTCTAATATAAAAGTTTCACAAGCTAAGGTACAGTATTATTTAGTACCTATTAATGCCTAATTATGCTTACAATGACCTAATTGCTTTATTCATTGTCATTTACTTATCACTTTTTAAACGATTTCTTTATGCTTTATAGTCAATCAGCCCAACAACTATCACAATGGCACCTATTAAAAGGTCGCTTAATTGAAGAACCCAGTGATTATTTAAATCAATTTATCAAACAATTAAATAATCTTGGATACGACATTCAATATTGTGTTTTAAATTGCAAAATATTAAAGCCTTCTTTTAAATTAGAAATATTTAACTGGATTAATAAGTCATATCTTAAAGAAGATGATTTAGAGACTCTAAATCAAATCACCGACTTAAATAGTAAAATTTTTGATTATCCAGAAGCGATTACTTTTTTACAGACTATAACCTCTGATTCAATTGATTCAAAAGTGGATAGCACCAGCCCGCTTTTTGATAACTACGGTGAATTACAGAGTATCAAAATTGACCCTAACGAATTAGAACACCCTTTAGGATTAAGTACTTCGGATCAAGAATTACCAGAAAACATATCAGACATTCATAGTATTGATCTTCAAACCGCTCATGCTCCAACCAATGTATTTACGTTAGCAACCTCTCTTGAAAATGGTTTCAGTGCCGAACAAGAAACTGACTTTCAACTAATTGGCGCTATTATGGCCAGTTTTATTGGAGACTACACACACCAGTTAATTATTAATCAATTTATGAGTGTATATTTAGGCCGTGAAATTGCTGATGAAATATTAAAAGGGCAAATGGCGCGGGGTGATGTTCAAGAAATTGAAGCAGCTATTTGGTTTAGTAATATTAAATTACCTGATCAGGTGGGTTCGCATAATGAATCTAAAAAACATATTGCCAATTTGAACACTTATTATCATAGTTTAATTAAATTGATTGAATCAAATAATGGGCATGTTTTAAAGTTTATGGGTGATGGTATTTTAGCTATGTTTGAAGGTAAAGATTCTTGCCATTTAGCGTTAGAAGCAGCCGTAGAGAGTTTAAAAATTAGAAGTTCTTTTGAGCATTCAGTCAGCCTGAATTACGGTAAATTTGATTTTGGGAATATTGGTTCTGAAAATAGAATGGACTTTACTGCACTAGGCAGCGAAATTAATTTAACCTCCAAAATCCAAGCTCAAGCAAGTTTTCTGGGTTGTGCGTTATTAGGTTCTGATACGTTTGCGAATAAAGTATCGGGCTGCTTAAAACCACTTGGTTATTATCGCTTAGAAGGCTGGAAACCTTTACAACAACTACATTGTTTAATCAGTTTTGAGCCTTAACTCGATTTAATTAAAAGGGGGTTGATGTAATTTAACCTACCTTTTTGCTGTTAACTACAGCCTTAACCCCATATTTATCCACATTTTAGTTTTTTACACACAGTTGTTTCTGAGTTTTATCAAAGTAGATATTAACTCGTCCAAAAAATATAAGTTATCAACATTCCAACCATGTAAACTCTAATTTAGTTCATACTTTTAAGAAAACTATATTTTTATGCTTCTTTACCAAGATATCAGCGAAACCGAGCAACACGATTGCCCTTATATACAACAACAGGCAAAAGAGACCTTTTTTCTGGCAAAGGAAGTAGACAGTAACGAACTTGATCATTTATTCAATTTAGGCTGGCGCCGATTTGCATATTATTATTTTAAACCCGCTTGCGAAAATTGCCGTCAATGTACCCCTATTCGTGTGCCCATTAACGACTTTAAAGCGTCGAAAAGTCAACGCAGAACGTTAAATAAAGCCAATAAACAGCCTGAAGTTTTTAACGTTGTATTTGCCGATAAAAATTATCACCCTGACATCTATGCCATTTATAAAAGTCACAATACTCGATTTGAGCAAGCTTGTGATTCTGAGCAATCGTTTATAGATGCACATTACAATGACACCTGCCCATCTATGCAAAGTGAATACTATTTGGGTAATAAATTAATAGCAGTAGGATTTATGGATATTTCAGATAATAGCATTAGCAGCAGTTATTTTATTTATAACACTGATTATGAATATTTAAATTTAGGTACACTAAGTGTACTTAAAGAAATTGAGTACGCTAAAAAATTGGGTATGACTTTTTATCATTTGGGATACTGGATAAAAGATAATAAATCGATGGCTTATAAAAACAAGTTCCACCCGCATGAGCTAATGGATTGGAAAACTGGAGATTGGCAGTTGATTGTCAAAGGATGAAATGGTTGGGAAATAGGGAAATTTTTCTTTTGATATTTTTCAGGACAAACTCTAACTCACATTAAACATCAATCAATTCGAAACCAACAGGCTATGGCATATCGGTTTTGATTACTTTTAAGTACTTCATGTGGAATGTCTTCACTCATAAATACAACAAAACTAGCAAACGTAGGTTCGATTTTTAGCGCGGGTTTATTTTCTGGGTAAATAACTAATTCACCTTGATGCTCTGGTTGCCAATTATCATTTAGATATAAAACAATAGACACTTTTCTATTTGATTTACCTCTAAATGCATCAACATGTTTTTGATAGAAATCACCAGGTTCATAAATTGAAAAATGACATTCAATATTATTTAATCCTAAATATAAATTTCTATTTAGATATTTTTTTAATTCTTCAAACCAATTAAGTAAATCAATTTCAGGTTGTGACTGTCCTGTAATCCATTTTATTTTATCACTTCGAATTGTTTTATCCTGTATTTGTAGGTTATTTCTTCCTACTGCTGCAGAATTAAAATCTAAGTTATTATTCTTAACTTGATTTAAAAGATTTGTACAAATTTCAAATGGTGCTTTTTTATTTTGTAGACTAAATGATTTTTCAACTAAATCATCAACAATACTTTCTAATAATATTTTTTTTATTTGCATTATTTTTGATACATATCAAATTGATGGAATTCTATTTTCCAATAGACACCTTCTTTTATTAAGTCAAATTCAATACTTTGTGCTTCTGTTTCAATTATTTTTTGCTGTACAGTATCGTCATTGTCATCTAAATATTGAGGTAGGATACAATATAATTTTGGGAATTTTGTAATCCAATTTACTTTAGCATTGTATTCATTTTCCCAAATTAACTCAAAGCGCTGACTTTTTGAACGTTGGTGAATAATATCTACTGTTTCTGCAATAAACGGGTCATCAGCGTGTTGTTCGATAAAATGATTAAATGAGGTTTTTTGTTTATCTTTTTTTGTTAAGTATGAATATGCTTTTTTTGGATGTCCATGATCTCTTGCTTCAATATAATTTGCCAATACTTCTTCTGGTGTGACACCATATTCAAAAATCGGCACGGCTAGTTCTTTTTTGAACTTAGGAATTTTTAATTCCATGGATAATATTGAATTAATTCTAGCTAACATAAAACCTCAATTGTTTGACCAATTACATAAATGATAATATTCATTATCTTCGAGTGTATTTTTAAATGGCGACCCTGTAAAGTGATAAATTAATATTTATTTAAGTAAGGTTTTCGCTATGCAATTAATTCGCTGGGGGATCATTGGAGCAGGCATCATTGCTGATAAAATGGCCAATGCAATCAAACTTCATAAAAATAGTGTTTTAATTTCTGTGGCATCTCGAACAAAAGAGAAAGCAGTGAGTTTTGCTCTTAGTCATAATATAGAATCAGACACATATGAAAGTTTACTAATACGTGAGGACATTGATGTAATTTACATTGCTACCACTCATAATTTTCATTTTGATAATGCAATGCTTGCCTTAAATGCGGGCAAACATGTTTTAATCGAAAAACCTTTCACTGTTAATGCGATACAAGCCAAAACATTAATTCAATTAGCCCAAGAAAAACAATGTTTTTTGATGGAAGCACTTTGGACAAGGTTTTTGCCTAGCATCCAATATTTAAAGTCAATATTAGACGGTGGCGCGATTGGTGAAATCAAAATGTTTGATATTTCATTTTGTAATATCGCCCAGGGTAAATATTTACCTCGTTTGCTTGATCCAAATTTAGCCGGTGGGGTAACACTTGATATGGGTATTTATCCCATCAGTTTTGTAAATTTTTTAATGGGTAGTCTACCAAAGCAAACCCAATCAATCTGTCGATTTTCGCAAACCGGTGTAGATGAAATTGCCAGTTACCAAATGCAATTTAATAATGGTGTGATAGCCAACATTAATACCAGTTTTAATCTGTTTACAGATAATAGAGCGATGATTTATGGTCAAACTGGTTACATTGAGTTTAATCACTTTCAACAAGGCCAAACATTTACAATTCATAAACACGACCATTCGCATAATGTGATTCAAAGTGATGTTAAAACAATCAACAATCATGAAAATGGTTTTATTTATCAAGTAAACGAAGTATTTGAAAAAATTCAAAATGGCGAATTAGAAAGCAACATAATGCCGCTACAAGAAACATTAGATACAATGAAATTAATGGATGATATACGCAAGCAATGGGGTTTAATTTACCCATTTGAGTAATAATATTTTATTACTATCAAAGCCTACTTATGTGGGCTTTTTTGTATAAGTAAGCTTTTTGACTTTTTCGGCTACTGTGGATAATTTTTTTGATTGAGTTTTGTACACTTCGTTACAAATAGATAGAGAGCTTATAGTTACTAGCACTGTGTCATTTTATATACTCTGATTATACCGCTCTGTTTCTGTTCATAACTTCTAGGATAACTACTTTTAGTAGTTATCAACAATATTCTATCACTGCTTCGTTTTTATAAAAAATTACTAGTATCTGACTTTTTACATTTCGGTATTTGATGAGTGTTACTCATGTGGACATATTTTGATTTGCTCATGTTAAATTTCGCACGTTTCATAAACATGCTCCTTTGATAACTTATGAATCCAGTTAAATGTTTGCATAAACAGCAATAGGGTAGGTTTATATTATTTTGTTATGATTTATCGGTTTAATAGCTTAATGCAGTCTTTTTTACATTTTACTCAACACGGAGCTCATTTAGTATATTAAACCTCTCAGACAACGTTTTGATTGGTTAGTAAGTAAAACTAAAGTACAGCACTGGCTGTTTTATGAAATTCGATTGTAATATCCTGAAAATATAGTTTTATTGTTATTGAAAAGACAGTCTTGTAAATGGCTTAACCTAAAACAACATTAAAAATTAATCTGAATTAAGTGCTTTTTGAGGTATTAATATAATCACAATCGTTAGACACCTATCACAAAGGACAGCTTTTACTGTAATTCGGAATAATGGGGAAGGGACTTGATAAGGGAAAGTGGAAATATATGAATACGCAGGATTAACAACTTTTTACTATTTTAAAGCGCATTTTTAATGCGCATTAATTTAGAACAACAACCTAAGTCTAAAAACATTTCCAAGTTTTATAAATACCAATACAGCTATTCTTCTCTTTCAGATTTGTTTTTGCCAATTTTAAAACAAAATAATCGTTTATTTCGATTGTTAAATTATCGACGATTGTTTGTGCGCATTGCTCTACAGTAAACATACAAGCGAGTTTTAAAGCACTGCTCAGTAAATTGTCGCCATTATTTAGCTCTATATTATCTAGGTCATTAACTGTTTGCTGATATATCAAATCATTTAACACTTGATCGTCTGGTTTTGAAAATACACCAACACCGGCTGCGATGACTAAAATTATGATGATGAACTTGATAAATGCCATGATTGTTTCTCTGTATATAAAATGAGTATTTTACATGATTTTTGAATAAATTTAACAATTGTAGGTTCGACATTTAAACAACTGGTTAAATTATTATTTTTTGAGATGGAACATAAACTTCGAAAGTAAAAATGGGGTATTCATACTGGTTTTGCTTCAGGGTTGGTTTGCTTAATAAATCTATTAATTTCAAACTATTACTATCCGATTAAAACAAGGCAATTAAATTCTTAAGCAAATCATCATTACTACATTTACCTGTTGTTTCAATTCAGTAATATTCTTCCAAATGGATTTTCAAAACAATCCTCACCTTTGTATATAAAATCTGTTTTTATTGAAACACTATATTTTGGCTCATCAACACTTAAAGAAAAACTGCTTCCATCTTTAAATATTGCTGATTCGAATAAATGATAATGATTAAATTCAGTTAATAAATAGGTAGGGTTATCAGTTAAGCTTGAAATTGATACATCCTGTAAACCAAAAATATGCATTCCTACACTCGAGATATATTCTTCATCCGAAATGAACATTACATGGGTGTTTAATATTTGAAGTGTATCTTCATGGAAATTATAACTATTCCATAAGTTTTTAGAATGACTTAATCCTGAATTTTCAAATTTAACACCTAAACCACCAATGTTTAGACAAAAGTTAATAATATTATGCAAATGGTGTAAATATTCTAATCCAGTGTTTTCATAAGTTATATATACAACTGAATTATGTTTATCTATTTGTTCCAATTCATCAACACTAATACGCCCTTGAGAACTTGCCCCAAACGCGTTTTTAATTTGTGAGTCAACGGCGCATACTTCACACTTATATTGTATTTTTTCTTCTACATTTAGAATTACATTACCAGCAAATATGTATTTACCTTCTGTATATTTAATAAGTGAATCTCTAAACTCTTCATGTGAATTCGTTGCCATTGGGATGCATACTATTATATTCGTAATTACCTATTTTTTATTTTTGGCACTCTATATCAAATATTTATTATTATTATAAAATAACATTAAAAATTATAACTAAATGATTCAAACAACTACTTCCCGATACAAAACGATCCAAATATTTTGCCAAGCAAATCATCACTTGTAAATTCACCTGTAATTTCGTTTAGTGCATTTTGTGCGGCACGTAAATCTTCAGCTAACAATTCTCCTGCACCATAACCTTGTAATTGAATTTTTCCATTTTTAATGGATTCTTGTGCTTTTGATAATGATTCTAAATGACGACGTCTTGCGATGAATCCACCTTCGGTAGTGGAGTCGTATCCCATAATGCTTTTAAGATGATTTTGTAAAAATTCAATACCCTGGTTATG
The DNA here is from genome assembly GCA_022968985.1 of Pseudomonadales bacterium. Lineage (GTDB taxonomy): Bacteria > Pseudomonadota > Gammaproteobacteria > Pseudomonadales > Natronospirillaceae > Marinicellulosiphila. The sequence goes on from JALJPK010000109.1 coordinate 10,393, forward strand.
TTTGGCGCTTAATCGAATCACATTTTGTTTTACGCCATCTACTGTATGGCTTTCAATTCCAATATTTTCTTTGGTTTGATCCGTTTTGTTGTGTACTAATGTGATTTTATCCATCTGTCCGCCATGAGATAAGTAAGTATTCACAAACTCAGCATCAACTAGTTTTAGGTCTTGTTCACTTGTGGTTTGACTATCAACCACTAATAGAACTTGATCTGCTTGTTTGATTTCGTTCCATGCGCGTTCAATTCCAATTCGCTCAACTTCGTTTGGTGCGTCTCGTAAACCCGCTGTATCGATAATATGCAGAGGCATTCCATCTATGTGTATATGCTCGCGTAAGACGTCTCTTGTGGTTCCAGCAATATCGGTGACAATTGCGCTGTCTTTTCCTGAGAGCGCGTTTAAAAGCGATGATTTACCCGCATTTGGTTTGCCTGCGATCACTACACTCATGCCTTCACGTAATATTGTGCCTTTGTTGGCTTGTTTGAATACGTCATTTAGTTTTGATTCTATGGCTAATAAATCACTTTCTACTTTGCCATCGGCTAAAAAGTCGATTTCTTCTTCAGGAAAATCAATTGAAGCTTCGACGTAAATTCGAAGATTCACCAAACTATCAACCATAGTATGAATCTGTTTTGAAAACTCACCTTGTAGTGATCTCACCGCGCATCGAGCTGCTTGTTCCGAAGAACTTTCTATTAAATCGGCGATGGCTTCCGCTTGGGTCAGATCCATCTTGTCATTCATAAATGCACGTTGTGAAAACTCACCGGGCTGAGCTAATCTGGCACCATGACTTAATGCTGTTTTTAATAATAAATCCATAATCACACTGCCACCGTGACCTTGTAATTCAATCACGTCTTCCCCCGTAAACGAGTGCGGTGCTTTGAAAAACAATACAATCCCTTGATCTAATACGGTTTCGTTTTGATCGTAAAAATCACAATAATGGGCGTGGCGTACTTTTGGGATAAACTGTATCAGTTTTTTTGCAATAGTAAGTGCTTGTTTACCCGATAAACGAACGATACCAACACCACCTTGACCAGGAGGGGTTGCGATTGCGGCAATTGTGTCTTGTTTCATCATTTTTGTTTCACGTATTTATTGTAGGTTCGGCTTTGACCGATCAAACTAATTTAATAAAAAGAGACGAACTAACGTTCGACCTAGCATCATTTCTAAAGTAAAAAAAAGGCTCCTAAGAGCCTTTGCATTTATTATTTCGAAACTACTTGCTAGCGGCTTCTGCTTTGGCTATTTGTTCTTCTTTATCAATTTGTTTATTTACTAAGTATTGCTGACAAATTGATAAACAGTTATTCACTGTCCAATAAATCATCAAACCTGCTGGCATTCCAAAAATGATGAAGAATAATGTCATACCAATAGGCATGAACTTAAAGATTTTTTGCTGCATTGGATCCATGTTCGCAGATTGTGTCATTCTCATTTGGAAGAACATCGACACACCCATTAATACAGGGAATACTAACCAAGGATCGGCTGCTGATAAATCTTGCACCCAAAACATAAATGGCATTTGACGAATTTCTACGGCTTCAATTAATACCCAATATAATGAAATCCAGATTGGCATTTGCACTAACATTGGTAAACAACCACTAACAGGGTTGATGCCTTCTTTTTTGTAGAACTTCATTAACTCTTGAGACATTTTTTGGCGGTCATCACCATAACGCTCTTTTAATTGCGCCATTTTTGGTGCTAGTTTTTTCATTTTCGCCATCGACTTCATGCTCTTAGCCGATAATGGGAAGAATAATAATTTAACTAATAATGTTAAAAGAATAATTGACCAACCCCAGTTAGGTACAACGGATTGAATCTTAGTTAATACCCAATGAATCGGTTTTGAGAAAATGTAGAAAATACCATAATCAACTGAATGTTTTAAACCATCATGAAGCTCATCAAGTTGGTCTTGTAATTCTGGACCCACCCACAATTTGCTAGAAAACGTTTTTGTTTCGCCTATTGCGACTGTCACTTCATCACTTTTGTTGATTGCGAAGTTATATTTGTAACCAACTGGAATACCTAAGTTTTGGTGTTGTGTTTCATCTTGATTTGGCACCCAAGCTACTACAAAGTATTTTTGGCTGTAGGCAATAAATCCACCTTGTACCGTTTGATTAAAAGAGAACTCACCTTTTTTATTTAGATTTTGATCTTCTTTTTCGTCTTCTAAATCATTAAAAGTATGTTTTTCCCAAATACTGTCTTCATTTGCAACCGCAAAACCAACAAACGATGGTGAAGTTTTCTTTTGAGCAGGATCCGGTGAACTATCTCGTTTTAAACGATTGTCTAACGTTAGGAATAAATTTTCATTTGAAACGTTAGTCACTTCATAGCTAACATCAATTATGTATTTATTTTTGTAGAACGTATAAATTTTTGTAAGTTTAACTAAAGATTGATCTTTATAAGTTAATTTTACTTCTAATGTTTCATCTTCATTTAATGCGTATTCAAATTTATCAGCTTCGAACAAAGTCGAATCAATATTTAATGGGCTACCTCGTTTGCTTCTTAAATAACTCTGAGCAATAAAGAAATAATTGTCTGTGTTATTTAAAATAGTGACAGGTGTTTCGCTGTGTTCAAGTGATACCGAATATTCATTTAGTGCGGTATAAATAATGTCGCCTGTTTGTGAATCGATTTTAACATTCAATAAATCGGTTTGAACATTAATGATTGAAGCTTCATTTGGTGTCACTTTATCAATTACTGCAACTTGTTCGGGAGCAGCAATTTTAGTGACGCCACCTAAATCATCTTCAGATGTGTCGATTACAATATTGGATTGTGTAATTACTTCTTCAAATGAAGTATCTACGTTTGTTTGGCTTTGATTTGTTTGTTGAGCGTTGATTAGTGCTTGTTCATCAATATCTTCAGCACTTTTCCACTTAATAACTAAAAACAAACTTGTAGCAGCAAAAGCTGCAAAGAGGGCAATACGGCGGTAATCCATGATGGGTTCCAACTAAAATTGAGTTTAAAAGGGGTTAAAAAATGCGCGCAATAGTATCTTTTTTACGCTTTTTTTTCCAGTTAAACCGTCTTATCAATTCGTTTTTTTAATCGTTTTAGAAGGGATTGGATAGTTTCATCTAATTTTGGATTATCTAAGTCTTGGCAGGATTTTCTTGCAAGCACTACAAAATCAAATTTTTGTTCATTTTGGGCATGAACATTAAACTTTCGGAAATATTCGCGAAAATGACGTTTGACTCGATTACGAGCTACTGCCGTTTTGATTTGTTTTTTAGCTATAATAAATCCGATTCGGTTAGTTTCCAATTCTGATTTTTTAGCTAGGAGGGTAATTTCTGAGCAAGAGATTTTTGCATCAACTTGATCAAAAACGCTACGGAAATCCCCAGGGGTCAATAACCGACTTGTTCGAGCATATTCGTAACGTTTTTTCATTGATCAGCTTATGCGCACAACTCTTTACGACCTTTAGCACGACGACGAGCTAAAATTTGACGACCGCTTTTTGTTGCCATACGAGCACGAAAACCGTGTGTACGTTTACGTTTTATAACGCTTGGTTGAAATGTTCTTTTCATAATGGTTTTCCAATTGTACTCGAATTATCGAGAATTCTTTAAAAATTTGAGGCCGGATTTTACAGATAAAATTTGAATATGGCAATGCTAAATTTGCTTTGATTTTAAATATTTGTCTTTTTTTTGCACAATTCAACTTTTATTCATGCCGTAGCTTAGTTTTTTTAAGGACGGTTAATTTATGGCGCCCAATATATCTAATTTCAAACCGCTTTGCCATCGATTTTTTGTATTTATATTTTCAGCTTCCCTTTTTTTTAATCTGTTTATTTTTGTAACCAGCCCCCTTTTTTTTATTTTTCAGAATTTTCTTTTTTATAAGTAATAACTTATATAGATAAAGTACTTAAATATTTTCCTTCTTATTATTGTTATTACTTATTAAGGAGACGCTTTTTCGTGGGTAAGAGCTTGTAACGTATGCTCTCATTGGGCTAGCGGATGTGTGTTTAGCTTCCAAAAAGACTTTATAGTCTGATCAAAAGTGGTGTATGGACTGGGGATAAGTTGGGTGTTTATCCACACCGTTTTATCCACATGTTTATCCTCTATTTGTCCTATTTGTTTTACAGTCTTTTTCCCTTGTTTATAAGATTTTCCAAAACCTGTGTATAATTTTGGTAAAAGAGCTGTTTAGTCTATAAATATAGTGTTTTCTATTGTGGATAACACTATGGTTAAATTTGGCAATTATGGCAATATACATTGCAATTAGACTTATAATCTCGTTTAATACGCGTCAAATTAACTGTTATGGATGTGTTATGTTTTCGTCTTTATGGCAACAATGTTTATCAATATTCGAGTCAAATATTCCAGAAAAGCAAATAATCACCTGGTTAAAGCCTCTAGAGTTAAATTCTGATGATGGTTTAAACTTTCAATTATTAGCACCAAACCGATGGGTTAAGAATTGGGTCACTCAGCATTACTTATCCACTATTGAACAAACTATGTTGCAATTACACGATCAGATGTTGTCGGTGACAATTGTTGATGAGTTAAATGATGCAACCACTGCTAATGCTCCTACTATAGGAACAAAACCTATTCAAAACGCTTCTGCGAGTACTTTGGCTGATACTCCTGGAGTTATTACTAACAATGATGCAATAAGTTCTAACCTCACTTCTCAAGGCCCTGTGACTATAGATTCA